>NZ_JAIBFH010000091.1 GCF_019459675.1 Arenimonas sp. | reverse complement strand
TTGTGGCGGGGGTCGGGGTTGTGGTGTGGGGGCGCCCTCGCCGTGAAGACCCTTGTCGTGCGCCCGAGGGGCGCACGTGCTTCAGGCCAGGGCGGCGAAGGCGTCGCGGGTGAGGTTTTCGGGGGCGGCGTCGGTGCAGTGCACTTCGTCTTCGATGCGCACGCCGCCGAAGGGCAGCAGGTGCTCCACGTTGGACCAGTTCACGGCCTTCGCGTGCGGGCCGGCCTTGAGCTTGGCCAGCAGCGTGGGGATGAAGTAGATGCCCGGTTCGATGGTGACCACCATGCCCGGCGCGAGCGTACGGGTCATGCGCAGGTAGGGGTGGCCGGCGGGGCGGGGGATGAGGTCGCCCTCCTCGTCGCTGAAGCCGGCCACGTCGTGCACCTGCAGGCCGATCGGGTGGCCCAGGCCGTGCGGGAAGAAGGTGGACGTGACGCCGGCGTCGAGCATCTGGCCCGGGTCCATGTCGACGATCTCGAGCGTGCGCAGCACGTTGCCCAGGCGCAGGTGGCATTCCAGGTGCAGGTTGCGGTAGTCGGTGCCGGCGCGCACCAGGCCGCACAGGGCCTGCTGCTCGTTGTCCACTGCATTCACCAGCGCCTCGAAGCGGGCATCGCCGTTGCCCCAGGTGCGCGTGATGTCGCTGGCGTAGCCGTCCACTTCCGCGCCGGCGTCAATCAACAGCGACCGGTGCTGCGAAGGCACGTCGTTGGACTTGTACTGATAGTGCAGCGTGGCCCCGTTCTGGTTGAGGCAGACGATGTTGCTGTAGGGCAGGTCGAAGTCGGTGTGTCCGGTGGCGGCCAGGTAGGCCGCGTGGATCTGCGCCTCCGAGCCGCCGGCCTGGAACGCGGCGCGGGCGGCCACGTGCCCCGGCACGGCGCGGCGCTGGGCCAGGCGCATCACGGCCAGCTCGTAGGGCGTCTTGTAGGTGCGATGGTAGTGCAGGTAATCCAACAGGCCCTGGGGGTTGTTGGGCTCGAAACCCGGCAGCGCGGCGTCCGCCTCGCCGATGATCGCGCGGCGGCCGCCGGCCGGCAGGTGCTTGGCCGCATCGGCGGGGTCGGAAATGATCCGGATGTCGAAGTGGTCCACCCACGCGCCTTCCGGCTGGGTCGGCGGCACGTGCCAGTAGTCGTCGGGCTGGTAGTAGACCAGCACGGGTTTTTGGCCGGGCGTGTAGGCGATCCAGCTGCTGGCGTGGTGGGTCAGCGGCAGCCAGGCCTTGAACTGCGCGTTGGGCTTGAAGGGGTAGGGACGGTCGTCGAGGAATTCGTACTTTTCAACGCCCGAAGCGACCAAAAGGTGATCGAAGCCGTGCTTTTGCAACGCAGCATCCACCCTGGCCTTGATTGTCAGCAGGTGCGCGGGATATAGAGGGCTGGCAGGAATGGCTGGCATGGTCCGTTACCTTGTTGGCAGGTTGGGTTGATTTTGCCGCATTGCGCGGCGGGGCGCAGAAACAGATGTTGGAAGATCGGCGCAAGGACGGAGGTTTCCTCGGACAGCCGGCCTGGCTGTGGAGCCTGGCCGCGCTGGTCCTGGGCATCGCCCTGAGCGGCCTGGCCTCGTACCTGCATCAGCAGTCGCTGGCCCGGGCCGAGCACCTGCGGCTGGACCGGCTGGCGCAAAGCAGTTTCGAAGCCGTGGACGCCAAGCTCAAGACCGGAGGCCTGCTGCTGCGGTCTGTGCAGGCCCTGTTCCTTTCATCGGACGACGTGACGGCCGAAGAATTCGAAGCCATGTACCGCAACCTGCGGCCGCGTGAACAGTTCCCCAGCCTGCAGGCCATTGCCTACTCGGCGCTGGTCACCGGCGACCGGGCGGGCTCCGAGCGGTACATCACCAGCCTGGTGGCCCCCAGGCAGGGCAACCCGCGCCTGCTGGGCCTGGACATCAGCACCCAGCCGGCCAACCTGGCGGCCGCGCACTTTTCCCGCGACGCCGACAGGCCGGTGATGTCGGCGGCGTTCCAGCTGGTGCAGCGCAAGGGCATGCCGGGACCCAACGACGGCATCACGCTGCGCCTGCCGGTGTTTAGCAATGGGCCGTCACCCTCGAGCGTGGCCGAGCGGCGCGCCCGCGAAATCGGCACGTTGGCGGCCTCCTTCAGGGTTGCCAACCTGATCGAAGACGCGCTGCCGAAACAAGCCCTGGAGCGTTTCGACCTGCGGGTGCTGGACATCACCGAGGGCGGCGACCGCGTGCTGTACAGCAGTGGCGACGCGACCATGCGCGTCCGCGGCAGGCCGCTTTTCGAGCGCGACATCCGCTATGGCGGCCGCACCTGGCGCCTGCAGGCGCAGGGCCGGAGATTGACGGGCGATGCCTCCGCGATGCCTTGGCTGACGTTCGGCATTGGCCTGCTGGCCAGTGGGCTGCTGGCCCTGCTGGCCTGGTCGGTCGCCGGCACCCGCGCCCGCTCGCTGATCCTGGCCCGCGACCTGGCGGGCCAGTACAGCCAGAGCGAGGAGCGCTTCCGCGTGCTCAACGAGCTGCTGCCGGCGCTGGTGATGCTGGCGCGCGAGGACGACGGCCGCCTGGTCTACGCCAACCAGGCCTGCCGCGACCGGCTTTCGATCGGCGACGATGTCTCGCAGTTCCGCCTGGGCGACCTGGTGGAAGACCCGGGCCTGCGGGCGCGCATCGCCGCGGCCAGCCAGGGACTGGGCGCCATGCTCAATGAATCGGCGCGGCTGCAGGTGCCGGGGCATGACTCGTTCTGGGCCACACTGTCGGTGTCGCGCATCATGCTGGGCGAACAGCCGCACCTGCTGGCCGTGGCCAACGACATCACCGAACTGCGCGTGCTCAGCGAGGAGTTGAGCTACCAGGCCAGCCACGATTCCCTCACGTCGCTCTACAACCGCCGCGAGTTCGAGCGCCGGCTAAGCGCCGCCATCGCCGCCCAGGACGCCGGCGCGCCAATGGGTGCGCTGCTGTACATGGACCTCGACCAGTTCAAGCTGATCAACGACACGTCCGGCCACGTCGCGGGCGACCAGCTGCTGGCGCAGCTGGCGTCGCTGTTCGCCGGAATCCTGCCGGAGAAGGCCGTCGTGGCCCGGCTGGGTGGCGACGAGTTCGCGATCCTGGTGGAACAGACCGACGAGGCGCACGCGCTGGCCCTGGCCGAAAGCGTGCGGCAGGACATCGAGGGCTACGTGTTCGGTTGGGAGCAGCGCAACTACACTGTGAGCGCCAGCATCGGCGTGGTGATGCTGTCGGGCCCGGGCCTGAGCCAGCGCGCGCTGATGGCCTATGCCGACACCGCCTGCTACATGGCCAAGGAGCGCGGCCGCAATCGCGTGCACCTGTTCTCGGAAAGCGACGCCACCACCACCCAGCGCCGCAGCGAAATGGAGTGGGCCGGCCGAATCCGCCAGGCCTTGGTTGACGACCGCTTCGTGCTGCATTTCCAGGAGCTGGCGCCGCTGTGGGACGGCGATGACTCCGCGGGCGTGCACATGGAAATGCTGGTGCGCCTGCGCGACGACAATGGGGCGATCGTTCCGCCCGGCGCCTTCATCCCGGCGGCCGAGCGTTTCGGCCTGATGCCGCAGCTCGATCGGTGGGTGGTGGAAACCACCCTGGCCAACTTCGATGCGCTGCATCCCTCCGGCAAGCCGGTGAAGCTGTGCGCCATCAACCTTTCGGGTCCGACCTTCGAGGACGAGACGTTCGCCGACTTCGTGCTCGAACAGCTGGAGAAAACCGGGGTTCCGCCGCAGCGCGTTTGTTTCGAGATCACCGAAACAGCCGCCATGAGCAGCATCACCCGCGCGGTGGATTTCATGCAGCGCCTGCGCAGCGCCGGCTGCAAGTTTTCGCTCGATGACTTCGGCTCGGGAATGGCCTCGTTCGGCTACCTCAAGAACCTGCCGGTGGACTTCATCAAGATCGACGGCAGCTTCATCCGCAACATCGAAACCGACCCGGTCAGCTACTCGATCGTCCGCGCCGTCACCGACATTGGCCACCAGCTGGGGCTGCAGGTGGTGGCCGAGTGGGTGGCGGACGAGCGGGCGCGCGACCTGCTGCGCGGCCTGAGCGTGGACTATGCCCAGGGCTTTGCCATCCATCGCCCTGAAGCGGCGCTGTGTTTCCGGGGACCGCCCAGGGCCTAGCGCGGCGCGCAGTCGGGCCCCAGGTCGACGGGCTGCCCGAGCGGCACCGGTTCGCGCAGCAGCTCCAGCCGCTGGCGCATGGCAACGGTGACCAGCATTTCGTTTTCGTCGGTCACCATCACCGCGCAGGCCAGGCCCATCTGCCTGACCAGGCGCTCGAAGCCCGCCGGGCCGGCGACGAACAGCGCCGTTGCTCCGGAGTCGGCCAGCACCGGGTCGGTGTGCAGCACCACCACGGCCGCGGCGCCCCGGGCCGGATAACCGGTGCGAGGATCGAGAATATGGGACCAGCGCGCCCCGGTGGGCGAGTCTCGGAACTTGCTGTAGTTGCCCGTGCTGAACAGGGCTTCGCCGCCGGTCAGGGCCACGCCGCCAAGGACACCGCCGAACGGATCGCGCAACGCCGCCTGCCAGGGCCTGCCGTCACCGTCGCCCAAGGCCACGACGTCGCCGCCCAGGTTGACCAGGGCGTGCTGCACGCCGTGCCGGGCCAGCGCAGCCAGGACGTCCCGTGCCGCCGCGCCTTCGGCGATGGCGCCGAAGTCCAGCTGCACCCGGGGGTTGGCGCTTTGCAGTTGGCCGCCGCGCACCTGCACGTCGGCAATGCGCGGGCGCTGCTGGCGCCACTGTTCCAGGGATGCTTTACTGGGCGGGGGCGTGAGCACCGGGTAGCTGGAAGTGTGGAAGCCCCAGGCGGCGACCAGTCCGCCCACCGCGGGGTCAAACAGGCCTTCGCTCGCCTCGCTCAGTGGTTTGGAGCGCTCCACCAGGTCGATCACCGACGCCGGCGCGGGCGCAGCCAGGCCGGCCTTGAACGCCGCATTGATGCGGGTGACATCGGACGGTTTCCAGGCGTGCCACTCGCTTTCGCGCTGGCTCAGCAGCGCCGACACGTCGGCCATCGCTGCCTGCGCCTGCTCGGGCGCTGCGCCCCGGATCTCGATCTGCGTCGTGGCGCCGAAGACGTGCAGTTCCTCTATGCGCGGCGCCGGGCCACGCGAACACGCCGCCAGCGCCAGCCACAGGCCCGCGGCGACAAGGGTGCGGGGCCAGGCCTCAGACGTACTGGCTGCCGGGCGCATCCACCCACTCGCGGATGAAGGCCACGTCTTCCGGGCCCACGTCGATGAAGCGGAAACCCGTCCAGGCCTGGCCCGGCGCAGCGGCTTCGTCCGACCACAGTTCGTGGGCGCCCACGTCCAGGCTGCGGCTGGTGCCGGCGTTTCCCGTCAGGGTGAAACGCAGCTGGAACAGCGCGTCGCTCAGCACCGGCTCTCCCAGGATCAGCAGCATGCCGGTCTCGGAGAGATTGCTGAGCTGGCCGATGACCTGGCCGGTCATGGTGTCCACCACGTCGATGTTGCCGACCTTGCGGCGCTTGGCACGACGGTACTCGTTCATCGGGCGGGGGCCTCGGCAGGGGTCTGGCCGGCAAAGGAGCGCAGCGCACTCATGACGGTGTTCCAGGCGCGGTCGATCAAGGTTCCTTTTTCTTCCTCCACCAAGTTGACCTGGCCCTGGATCATGGCCCGGGCAAGTCCCTCGAGGGTGTGGTCACCGACTTTCTGGCCGCGATGGTTCACGAACAGCACCTGGCCGGTGACCGGCGAGAACCAGGACATGCGGCGGCGCACCTTTTCACCCTGCTGGTTTAGCTTGAATTCGAACCAGGTGCCGAAGGGCAGCTGGCGGATCTGGGCCACGCGCATCTGCTCTTCGGCGGTGAGCGTCGGCTTCTTGCTTTTCTTGGCCTGCTGCAGGTCTTCGCCCAGGCGGGCGCGGGCCTTGAGGCGCATGGTGAGCTCGGTGCGGCTGGCGGTGGAGTCATCGTCCGCACCGGCCGCGGGGTCGACCAGCCGCTGCGAGATCGCGCTGGCCTCCTCGGCGTGGTAGCCAACCTGGGTGAGCGACGACTGGATTTCCGTGCGCAGGCTTTCGGCGTCTTCGCTGGCCAGTGAGTTGCTGCCGGCCGGGTTCTTGGCTACCGAGATCAGGCGTTCGGCGATGGCCAGCTGTTGCTTCCAGGCGTCGGAGTCTTCGCCCTGGCGCAGCGATGTCAGCGCCATCACGTCGGTCCACGCCTGGCTCAGCAGGGTGTGGGTGAAGCGCGGCAGGTTCTGCTTCTTGAGCAGGTTTTCCACCACGGACGAGGCGCGCTCGCGCGCCATGGCAAGTTTTTCCTTGCCGCGGGCCGCTTCCACGTGGCGCTTCTCGGCCACCTCGGCCTTGCGCGTGACGGTCTGCAGGTGGCCGCTGAGGTCTTCGAGCAGGTTGTTGAACAGGTCGAGGTTGCCATCGAAGTCGCGGACCGTGCGGTCCACCACCGACTGCATCTTGCCCACCAACTGCTGGTCGGCCTCATCCTCGCTCAGCCAGTAGGCGCCGGTTTCGGCGATGGTGTTGAGCATCTGCCGCGCCGGGTGCTGCTGGCGGGTGAAGAAGGCCTTGTCCTGGATGGCCACGCGCAGCAGCGGCACCTGCAGTTTGGCCAGCAGCGCCGACGCGGGGCTGTTGGGCCGCACGTCCTTCATGATGTGGTCGAACAGCATGCCGACCAGGTCGATCGCGTCGCCGTCTTCTTCCGCCAGCGCCGGTGGCTTGCCGTCGGTCGTGCTCTGCCTGAGCTGCGCCAGCATGTCCTGCTTGAGGTGGGTGATGGTGCGCTGGGTGGGCTTGCCGTTCACCATCACGGTGGTGCTGGGCTTTTGCTGCAGCTTGCCCAGGACGTCCTGCACCTGCTGGGTGGTGACCTGTTCGGTGGCGCCGGGGCTGGCGCCGGTGCCGCGGCCTCCCACCAGCTTGCCCAACAGCTGACGCCGCCCCGCAAGCAGGTGGCGCATCTGCTGGAAGGCGTCACCCGGGCTGCCGCCGTCCTGGCCATCGCCGCCGGCGTGCTTCCCGGCGGCCGCGCTGGCCGAGGCATCGCCTGCCGCCCTGGCCGCCATGCCGGCGGGCATGCCGCCGCGATCGCTGCCGGCCGGGCCCGCGCCGGCGCCGCCGGCGGGTGCGCCGGCCTGGCCCTCGCTGGCGCCTGTGCGCGCACCGGTCGGTGCCGGCGGCGGCACGCGCGGCGCGGCGTCGCCGGCCGGCTTCGGGCGGCGATCGGCAGGAACCAGGGTGGGCGAGGGCGCGCGTGGGCGCACCGGCACGTAGTGCAGGTTGGGCAGCACGCCGTTGCGGGACAGGTAAGTGTTGATGGATTCGATGAACGTGCCGTACAGCGGCATCAGGTGCCGCTCGAAGGTGCGGAACAGCAGCACGCGGTGTTCGCCGCTCAGCTCGAGGCAGTCGCTGGACTGGCGGATCATCCGGCAGAGCGCCTGCGGGCCGATCGGCAGGTTCTCGGCATCGAACCCCGGCTTGCCGGCCACGACGCCGAAGCGCTGGCCCAACAGGTACAGCGGCAGGCTGTTGCGCACTTCGGCCCGGCTGGCGATCTCGGCCAGCACGGTGTTTTCGTCCATGTCTATTGTTTCAACCAGGGACAGTTCGCCCCGGGCGTTGCGGAAGTCGTTGGCCGTGCTCTTGGCGCCCGGCGGGTCCTTGATGCAGGCCAATTCGGCTTCCAGCGCAATCAGGAAGCGAGGCACCAGGTCGGGCCGGGTGCGCTTGACCAGGCGCTGCGCTTCAAGCCAGCGGATCTGCACCATGTTGCTGCGCGCCTGTTCGGCGTACTTGAACAGCTGCTGCTCAAACTCGTTAAGCATTGCTACCAGGGTGCGCTCGATTTCATCCGAGGAATATTCGAGGATGCCGCCCAGCAATTGCCTGACGCGATCGGGCAAAGCCCGTGACGCCAGCGTCGGTGCGGACGCGTGCGGAGATGTGCCCGGTGCGGACATTCTGCGCTCCGTAGATGAGTTCCCTGCCGGATTCTAGGCGCAGGCGTACCCTCGTGCATAGGATGCGCTGGGGCGCCCACCCGGGGGTGGGCGACTGGCCGGTGCGGTCAGCGTTTGTCGTTCCAGACCAGGCTCAACACGCCGCTGCGGCCCGGAGTGTTATAGCCGCTCACCATGGCGTAGTCCCGGTCGGTGAGGTTTTCGAGCCGGGCCTCCAGGCGCCATGCGGCGCCCAGCGGCAGCGCCAGGCGCAGGTGCACCAGCGAGTAGGCGTCCAGCGTGGCGCCGAAGTCGGGCCGTGATGAAACATGGTCGCCGTCCAGGGCCAGCTCCAGGCCGCCGGCGAACCGGTAGCCCAGGTCCACGTGCGCCTTGCGCTTGGCCCGGCGCAGCAGGGCGTTCCCGGTGCCGGCGTCCACCGCGTCCTGCCAGGCCAGGTTGCCGCCCGCGGTCCAGCCGTCGCGCTGGAAGCGGTATTCCAGCTCCACCCCCTCCAGCTCGGCACGATTGATGTTCAGGGCGTTGTTGGTGACCGGTGCCGCGAAGGCGATCAGGTCGCGAACCTGCGACCGGTAAACCGACAGCCCCAGCCGCTGGCCCGCCGTGGGCTCGAACTCCAGGCCGCCCTCCCAGGTGCGCGAGGACTCGGGCCGCAGGCCGGGGTTGCCGGCGAAGCCGAAGCCCGTGTCGGGGTAGAAAAGCTCGTTGAAATTGGGCGCCCGGAAGCCCTCGCCCCAGGACAAGCGCAGCCGCGCCCGGTCGTTGAAACTCCAGCCCCAGCCGGCATTGCCCGAGGTGGCGCCGCCATACTGGTCGCTGTCGTCGTGGCGCAGCGACAGGTCCAGTACGTGCGCGCCCAGGCGGCCGCCCCAGGCCAGGAAGGCGGCCTTGCTGGTGCGCTGCTGGTCGAACAGTTCGCCGTTGAACACGTTCTGCGACGCGCCGTTCTCGCGCTGCCAGTTCAGCCCGAAGCTCAGGGTGGCGTCCGCGCCGGTGTCCAGGCTGTTGAGCCAGTCCAGGCTGGTGCGCCGGCTCTGGAACTGGTTGGAGAAGGTGCTGGCGGTGTCCAGGTCTTCACGCGCGTGGCCCAGGGTGAGCTGGTGGCTCCAGCCTTCGCGCAGGTTGCCGCCCAGCGTGACGCCGGCCGAGCTGTTGCGGGCCTGGGTGGTGCCCCGGTCGAACTCGACGTCGGCGTCGGTGCTGATCGCGCTGAAGGCCAGGCGCTGGCTGCCCCAGCCGGTCCGACCCCGAAGGCTGAGGTTGCGGTTGCGGTAGCCGTCGTCGTCGGGGTCGTAGGAGAACGTGGATTGGGGATTGGTGGCCGAGAAGCCGCTCAGACGCTGGAACCCGGCGGTCAAGCCGATCCCGCTGTCCTGGTCGCCGAAACCGGCGCCGGCGCTGGCGCCGGCCCGGCCGTAGCTGCCGGCCAGCACGCGCACCGAGGCCTGCGACGGGTCACGGGTGAAGACGTGGATGACGCCGCCGATCGCGTCCGAGCCCCAGAACGCCGCCCGCGGGCCGCGCACGATTTCGATGCGCTCGATCTGCTCCAGCGGCAGGTGCGCGAAGTCGAACACGCCCTGGCCGGTGGACGTGACGCGGATGCCGTCCACCAGCACCAGGCTGTGGTTGGAGTTGCCGCCGCGCAGGAACACCGCGCTGCCGCTGCCCGGGCCGCCGGTGCGGGCGATGTCCACGCCCACCTGGCGGCCCAGCAGGTCCAGCAGGTCGGGGGCCTGGCTGGCCTGGATGTCGGCCCGGCTGATGACGGTGACCGAGGCCAGGGCCTCGTCGAGCGGGCGCTCGATGCGGGTGGCGGTCACCTGCACGGTGTCGAGGGTCTTGGCGTCGCTGGCCAGGACGGCCGGCGACAGGCAAAGCGATATCGCCGCGCAAAGCGCGGACTTGTGGATCGTCTGGTACATGGAGTTCCTCCTGGAACGCTCACCCGCGGTTCGTGGAGCGCGCAGCGGGGAGTGCCGGGGAAACGAAGGGTGCTGCCGCACAGCGCAGGACACGACGCCGCCCCGTCGCCCTCCGCAACGTGCCGTGTTGGCCATCCCCGTTGGGAATGGCCGCGCTCCAGGCCGGTCTCCGGGCTTGCCAGGGGTGCGGGGTGGATTCCGTACCTGCTTTCCGCCTTCCCATGCCCAGGGGGCACAGTGGCTTGCTGGAAAGTTGTCCTGGCCTACCGTTGCGGGGGCAGCGCCGGATTCACACCGGCTTCCCGTACACCTGGGGCGGCGTGAAGTCTACGCGAAGACCGGATCAGTCGTCGCGGTCGGCGTCCAGGCCCAGCAGCTCGCCGTCGTGGCCGGCCTGCAGGCGCAGGCGGATGGGACGGCAGCACACCGGGCAGTCCTCGACGTAGTCGGCGTCGCCGGCGGAGGGGTCGGCAAGGGCTTCGAAGCGCTCGCCGCAGTGCGGGCAGGTGATGGAGATTTCATCGAGCATGCCGCGAGGATGGGGTCTGGGCGGTTCGCGTGGCGTGATGGGGGCGTGCGACGCGGCGGCTGGCTTCTTGTCCCCGGCTTGCCCGCCGGCGGCTAGCGCAGGAACAGCCCGATCACGTCGTTGGTGAAGCGCTGCCCCAGCGCCGTCGGCCGCCAGTGCTCGCCGTCGGACTCCAGCCAGCCGCGCTCGCGCGCCGTCGCCAGTTCGCCCGCGATCACCGCACGGTCAAGCCCCGTGCGGACTTCGAAATCGGCCAGGGAGAAGCCTTCCACCAGGCGCAGCGCGTTGAGCATGTAGTCGAAGGGCAGGCTGTCGGGTGCGATCGGGTCGTCGCCGCCGATGCCCTGCGCGGTGCCGGCGTGGGCGATGAAGTCGCGCGGGTTCTTGGGCTTCCAGCGGCGCAGCACCTCGCCGCTGGCGCCGGAGCTGATCTTGCCGTGGGCGCCGGCACCGATACCCAGGTAGTCGCCGAAGCGCCAGTAGTTGAGGTTGTGCGCGCACTGCCGGCCGGGGCGTGCATAGGCCGACACTTCGTATTGAGCGTAGCCGGCGGCGGCCATGCGTTCGATGCAGGCTTCCTGGATGTCCCAGGCGCCATCCTCGTCGGGCAGGCCCTCGGGTGGCCGCGCGGCGAAGGCGGTGTTGGGCTCCATCGTCAGCTGGTAGTGCGACAGGTGCGCCGGCTGCAGGGCGATGGCGCGCTCCACGTCATGCAGGGCCATCGCCAGGTCCTGGCCGGGCAGGGCGTACATCAGGTCGAGGTTGAGGTTGTCGTAGCCGGCGTCCTGGGCCAGCTTCACCGCGCGCTCGGCCTCGGCGCTGTCGTGGATGCGGCCCAGGCGCGCCAGGCAGCCGTCGTCGAAGCTCTGGATGCCGAAGCTGATGCGGTTCACGCCGGCGGCGCGGTAGGCCTCGAAACGGCCGTGTTCGGCGGTGCCGGGATTGCACTCCATGGTGATTTCGGCCGAAGGCGCAAAACGCAGGCGCGCGCTGCAGGCATCGAGGATGGCGCCGATGGCCTCGGGCATGAACAGGCTGGGCGTGCCGCCGCCGAAGAACACGCTGTGCACCGTGCGGCCCCACACCAGCGGCAGGTCCTGTTCCAGGTCGCGCACCAGTGCGGCCACGTAGTCGGCCACCGGCAGTTCGCCCTTCTGGCCGTGCGAGTTGAAGTCACAGTACGGGCACTTCTTCACGCACCACGGGATGTGGATGTACAGCGACAGCGGCGGTGGAATCAGTGCGGTCACAGTTCCACCAGGCGCTCGCGCAGCCGGGCCAGGGCCAGGCCGCGGTGGCTGATGCGGTGCTTGAGGTGGGGATCGAGTTCGGCCGCTGACACGCCGTGCGCCGGCACGAAGAACACCGGGTCGTAGCCGAAGCCGCCGCCGCCGCGCGGCGCTTCCAGCACCAGCCCGGGCCATACGCCCTCGGCCACCAGGGGCTGAGGGTCGTTGGCGTGGCGCAGCAGCACCAGCACGCAGTAGAAATGCGCCCGGCGGCGCGCGCCGACCAGGCCTTCCATTTCACCCAGCAGCTTGGCGTTGTTGGCGGCGCTGTCGCCGTGCGCGCCGGCATAGCGCGCGCTGTAAAGGCCGGGCGCGCCGCCCAGGGCGTCCACCACAAGGCCCGAGTCG
>NZ_JAIBFH010000055.1 GCF_019459675.1 Arenimonas sp. | reverse complement strand
TCGCCCGCGGCCAGCGGGATGTCGCAGGGCGCGATGCGGCTCATGGCTCGCTGCCTGTTCTCGAAAGGGTGAGGAACCGACTGGGATGCCGGTCCAGCGGGTTGGCCTGGAAGCCCCGCACCTCGGGCCGGACCAGGTGCTTGGACGTGTAGAAGTACACCGGCACCAGCGCGTGCGCCGACAGCAGTCGCGACTCTGCCTGGCGCAGCAGCGAAGCCCGTGCGGCCAGCGTCGGCGCGCGGTCGGCGGCGTCGAGCAGGGCGGTGAAGCGCGCATCGTCGTAGCCGGTCCAGTTCGCCGGGCTGTCGGCGCGGAAGCCGTCCAGGAAATTGCGCGCATCGTCCACGTCGGCGATCCAGCCGCCGCGGAACACCTGGGTGATCGCTTTTTGCCGCCGGTTGCCAACGAACACCTTCCACTCCTCGTTTCGCAGCCGCACCTGCACGCCCAGCACCTCGCGCCACATCGCCGCCACCGCCAGCGACAGCCGCCGGTGCGGCGTGGACGTGTTGTAGCGAAGCTCCACTTCCAGCGGCTTGTCCGGCCCGTAGCCTGCTTCGCGATAGCGCTGCCGCGCCAGCGCCTCGCGCTGCTTCTGCGTCGAACGCCCCCAGCCCAGCGACGCCGGCGCGTAGTCGGCCACGCCCGGCGGCACCAGGCCGTAGGCGGGTGTTTCGCCCAGGCCGGTGACATGGCGGGTGAGGATGTCGCGGTTGATGGCCAGCGACAGCGCCTCGCGCAGCGCGGCGTTGCCCTGGAACGGCGGCTGCTCGAGGTTGAAGCCCAGCCAGAACGCGCCGAGGTAGGGACTGATGCGCAGCTGGTCGCCGAAGCGCTCGCGCAGCTGCGGCAGCGGCTGCGGCGGCACGGTTTCGGTGATGTGCAGGCCGCCGGACTCGAAGCGCTTTAGCTCGCTGCTGGCATCCTCGGTCACGTGGAAGCGCACGCGCTCGATCGGCGCCGGATCGCGGAAGCGCGGGTTGCGCTCCAGCGTGATCATCGCCTGCGGCAGCCAGTCGGCCAGCCGGTAGGCACCGTTCACCACCAGCTTGCCGGGCCGCGTGTGCTGCGCACCGTGTTCGGCGATCGCGGGCAGGTACACCGGATAGGCCGTGGGCAGGGTGAGCAGCCGCGGCAGGTCGGCGCTGCGGCTCAGGGTGAACACCACGGTGGCGGGGTCCGGCGCGGCCACGCCCAGGCGTGCGGGCGCAACTTCGCCGCGCTGCACCCGGGCTGCATTGTCGATGGCGTCGAAATGCCCCGCGAACGGCGCCGCCGTCAGCGGCGTGAACGCCCGCCGGAAACTGGCCACCACCTGCGGTGCATCCAGCGCTTCGCCGTTGGACCAGCGCAGGCCCGCGCGCAGGTGGAAGGTCCAGGTGCGGCCATCGGCCGACGCTTCCCAGCGTTCGGCCATGCCCGGGATCAGGCGGCCCGCGCCGTCCTCGGCCACCAGGCCTTCATACAGGTCGCGCAGCACGTTCGCGCAGGCCACCTCCGGACACCGGTGGGCGTCGAGGGTCGAGGGCTCCGGGCCGTTGCCGCGCTCCAGGGCCTGGCCCCAGGCCGGGCCGCAACACAGCAGCAGCGCCGACAGGACGGTCGCTTTCACGGGGCGCGGGATAAGATCACCATCCTTGCGATTGTAGGCCAGCGCCCGCATTTCGCTTCCATCCCCTGCAAGGCGCCCCCGTGTCCGGACCCAGCAACGCCAAGGAAAGCCCCCTCACCGACCACCGCCAGCTGGTCGAGTACCTCTCATCCGGCTCCCGGCCCGAATCGGAGTGGACCATCGGCACCGAGCACGAGAAGTTCGGCTTCCGCCTGGACGACCTGCGCCCGCCCACCTGGGACGGCCCGCAGGGCATCGAGGCCATGTTGCGCGGCCTGACCCGCTTCGGCTGGGAGCCGTTCGAGGAGAAGGGCAAGCTGATCGCGCTGTACAAGGACGGCGCTTCGGTGACGCTGGAGCCGGCCGGCCAGCTCGAACTGTCCGGCGCGATGCTGCGCGACATCCACGAGACCTGCCGCGAAACCAACCTGCACCTGCGCGAAGTGAAGACGGTCAGCGAAGAGCTGGGCCTGGGCTTCCTGGGCATGGGCTTCCAGCCCAAGTGGCGCCGCGACGAAATGCCCTGGATGCCCAAGGGCCGCTACCAGATCATGCGCGACTACATGCCAAAGCGCGGCAACCTCGGCCTGGACATGATGACCCGCACCTGCACGGTGCAGGTGAACCTGGACTTCTCCAGCGAAGCCGACATGGTGAAGAAGTTCCGCGTGTCGCTGGCGCTGCAGCCCATCGCCACCGCGCTGTTCGCCGACTCGCCGTTCACCGAGGGCAAGCCCAACGGCTTCCTGAGCTACCGCTCGCACATCTGGACCGACACCGACCCCGACCGCACGGGCATGCTCGACTTCGTGTTCGAAGACGGCTTCTCGTTCGAGCGCTACGTGGACTACCTGCTCGACGTGCCGATGTACTTCAGCTACCGCAACGGTGAATACATCGACCTCAGCGGCCAGAGCTTCCGCAAGTTCCTGCGCGGCGAGCTCGACGCACTGCCCGGCCAGCTGCCCACGATGACCGACTGGGCCGACCACATGACCACCGCCTTCCCGGAAGTGCGGCTGAAGAAATACCTGGAAATGCGCGGCGCCGACGGCGGCCCCTGGAACCGCCTGTGCGCGCTGCCGGCGTTCTGGGTCGGCCTGCTGTACGACAGCGAGGCGCTGGACGCGGCCTGGGACCTGGTGAAGGACTTCAGCATGGAAGAACGCCACGCCCTGCGCGACGGCGTGCCCCGGCACGCGCTGAAGCTGCCGTTCCGCGGCGCCACGGTGCGCGAACTCGCGCTGGAAGCGCTGAAGATCGCCGGCCAGGGCCTCAAGCGCCGCAACCGCCTCAACCAGGGCGGCGCCAGCGAAGCGGTGTTCCTGGAGCCGCTGGTGGAATTGGCCCTGGCCAATGAAACGCCGGCGGAGCGCAAGCTTGCCCTGTACCACGGCGAGTGGGGCGGCAATGTCGACCCGGTGTTCAAGGAATTCGCGTACTGACATGGGCAGCATCAAAACCGACTGGTTCCGCGCCAACGACGAGCGCATCGAAGCCCTGGACCATCTGCTCGAGCAGCGCGCCGTGCCGCACGGCGGCTACGGCCTTGAGCAGCTCGACGGCTTCCTCAGCGCGCTGGTGGTCAGCCCCGGCGAAACCATCGCGCCCGAAGAATGGCTGCCCAAGGTCTGGGGCAAGACGCCGCCGCGCTGGGAGGGCCCGGCCGACGAAGCCGCCGCGCGCGAGCTGCTGATGCTGGCGTGGCAAACCGCCGCCCGCCGCGTGCGCTTCAACGGCGACGAGGTGACGGTGGACGGCGCGCTGTTCTGGTGGCTGCCCGACGACCCCGACGTGCAGCACGGCGACGACATGGACATCGGCGCGGCCTGGGGCGCCGGCTTCCTGGACGGCATGGAGCTGCGCAGCGATGCCTGGGACGAATGGATCGCCAAGGACGACTGGATCGGCGAAGTCGAGGCCTACGTCGAAGCGCTCGCGGTGGGCAGCTATCCGCCCGAGGAAGAGGGCGGTGCGCCCACCACGCTCACCTACACCGAGCGCCTTGAAATCCACGCTGGCCTGAGCGACATGCTGCACGACCTGCACTGCCACCGCATCGAGTCGCTCACCCCGCGCGAGCCCATCCGCCGCGAAGCCGCGCCCGAGCGCAACGAGCCGTGCCCCTGCGGCTCGGGCAAGAAGTACAAGAAGTGCTGCGGCGCCTGAGCTGCTGAAGAGTCG
>NZ_JAIBFH010000052.1 GCF_019459675.1 Arenimonas sp. | reverse complement strand
CCCCCCCCCCCCCCGCCCCCCCCTGACCCCGTTCCTGCCTGCTGCGCGGTAAACTGGGGGTCCATTTTGCGGCGAGCCATAGACCTGATGAGCCACTTCGAAGGCGACGTCCAGAGCCCCGGCTCCGCCCGCTACGCCATCCTCGCCAGCCGCTGGAACCCGCGCATCACCGACACCCTGCTGGATGGCGCGCGCAAGGCCTTCGTCGAGAATGGCGTCCCGGCCGGGAACGTGGACGTGATTCGCGTCCCGGGCGCCTGGGAGCTGCCGATGGCGGCCGCCCAGGCCACCGACCGCGGCGGCTACGTGGCCATCGTGGCCCTGGGCTGCGTGGTGCGCGGCGACACCCGCCACTTCGAGCAGGTGGCCGACGAATGTGCCCGCGGACTGATGCGCGTGGCGCTCGACAGCGGCGTACCGGTGGTCAACGGCGTGCTGGCGGTGGACGACTACGCCCATGCCGAGGCCCGCGCCGGAGGCAACCACGGCAACAAGGGCGAGGAAGCCGCGCTGGTGGCCATCGAGATGGCGAACCTTTTCGGGAAATTCGAATGAAGCAGCCCCGTCCCGACGGCATCGACCCGCACGCCCGCTCCCGCGCCCGCCGCCGCGCGCTGCAGGCCATCTATGCCTGGCAGCTTTCGCACACCGCCATCGCGAAAGTGATCGAGCAATTCCAGACCGAGCAGGACATGGAAGTGGCCGACCAGGAATACTTCGAAGACCTGGTGCGCGGCGTCGAAGCCAACCTGGGCACGCTGGACGAAGCGCTCAGCCACTTCCTGGACCGGGACATCGCCCAGGTGGACCCGATCGAGCGCGCGGTGCTTCGCATCGCCGCCTACGAACTTCGCCACCGCGTCGACGTGCCCTATCGCGTGGTGATCAACGAAGCCATCGAAACCACCAAGCGTTTCGGCTCCGAGCACGGCCACACGTTCGTCAACGGCGTGCTCGACCATGCCGCGGCGCAGTGGCGTGCAGCGGAAGCACAGGCCCCGCGCCGCAGCTGATGCCGGGCGAATTCGCCCTGATCGATCGCATCCGCGCCCGCGTGCGCAGCCGCGCCGATGTGCTGTTGGGCATCGGCGACGACGCCGCCGTGCTGCGCGTGCCGGCCGGCCATGACCTGGTGGTTACCAGCGACACGCTGGTGTCGGGCGTGCATTTCCCCGCTGAAACCTCGCCTGCCGACATCGGCTGGAAGGCGCTGGCGGTGAACCTGTCCGACCTGGCCGCGATGGCCGCCACGCCGGCCTGGTGCACGCTTGCGATCACGCTGCCCGACGCCGACGGCGACTGGGTGGACGCCTTCCTCGACGGCTTCCTGGATCTGGCCCAACAGCACGACGTGTGCCTGGTGGGCGGCGACACCACCCGCGGCCCGCTGTCCATCACCGTTACCGCGCACGGCATCGTGCCCGAGGGACTGGCGCTGCGCCGCGACGGTGCACATGCGGGCGACGAAGTGTGGGTGACCGGTTCGATCGGCGACGCGGCCGGCGCACTGGCGCAGTGGCGGGCCCGCGGGCCGTCGTCGGCCAAGCTGCGCTATCGCCTGGACCGGCCGACGCCGCGGGTGGCTGCCGGCCTCGCGCTGCGCGGCATCGCCACGGCGGGCATCGACCTCAGCGACGGCCTGGCCGCCGACCTGGGCCACGTGCTGGCCGCCAGCGGCCTGGGCGCCCGCATTGATCTGGGCCGCCTGCCCACGTCGCGCACGCTGGCCGACCATTTCGACGAAGCGCAGCGCTGGCCGCTGCAGCTCTCGGGTGGCGACGACTATGAGCTGTGCTTCACCGCGCCTGCCAGCGCCGCCTTCGGGATCGAAAAGGCCCTGGCGTCCTGCGGGGTCACGGGCACCGTGATCGGCCAGCTGGTTACGGAGCCTGGACTGCACTGCACCACGCCCGAGGGCGAGGACTACGTGCCGGCTGCCGCCGGCTTCGAGCATTTCCAGGGAGTGCACTGATGGCCGTGCTTCCGGTCGGCACCCGCCGCCGTCTGATGAGGCACCC
Source organism: Arenimonas sp. (assembly GCF_019459675.1). Classification (GTDB taxonomy): domain Bacteria; phylum Pseudomonadota; class Gammaproteobacteria; order Xanthomonadales; family Xanthomonadaceae; genus Arenimonas. The sequence goes on along the minus strand of NZ_JAIBFH010000052.1, from coordinate 3,905 downwards.
GCTAGGCTGGCTGGCCGCCGGTTTCGGCGCGGGCTTCTCCCCGCGCGCACCCGTAACGGTGGGCAGCCTGGCGGCGCTGCTGCCGTGGTGGCTGTTCATGCGCGACCTGTCGCTGCCGCTGTACCTGGCGGTGCTGGCGGTGGGTTTCGGCGTCGGCGTGTGGGCTTCGCACTGGGCCATTCGCGAAACGAAAATCGAGGACCCGTCGCTGGTGGTGTGGGACGAATTCATCGGCATGTGGATCACGCTGCTGATGGCGCCGGCGGGCTGGGCCTGGATGCTGGCGGCGTTCGTGCTGTTCCGCCTGTTCGATATCTGGAAGCCCTGGCCGGTGAGCTGGGCCGACCAGAAGCTGCATGGGGGTTTCGGGGCCATGCTCGACGACGCCATCGCCGGACTGTATGCGCTGGGTGTGCTGCAGCTGGCCGCGTGGTGGCTGCACTGATCGTCGGGTAAGAAGACTCGGACCCGGCGCCAAGCGCCTGTCCTATGCCGCCCCCGCATGCGCTGCGCGGATCATGCCCGCTGCCGCACGCCCGGAAGAAACTGCCGATGCCCCCGCCTGCTTTCGCCGTGCCGCGGTCGCGCCTGGTTCGCGCGGCTGCCGCATGGGGCTCTGACGACGTTCCGTGCCCTTGTCTCAGGCGCTTTCGCCGAGCCTGCCGACGGCCGCCGCGCCCCGCCGATGCTTCCATGGTGCTGCCTGCACTCCGCAGGCCAACTAGGGAGAAACACCATGAGGGCATTGACCCTGCACGAGCAGGCGGCGGTGAGCGGCGGCGAGGCGATCATCGGCACCATCGCGCTGCTCGCGGTTGCCGGATGGATCTGGCAGAACCGCGAAGCGCTCAACCAGATCGCCCAGACCGCCTCGATGAAGGTTTCCGACCTCGAAGCCGAATGCGGCGGCTGACCACCCACCTGGAGAACGACATGCGAAACCTTGATTGCGCTGAACTCAACTGCGTTGCCGGCGGCGAAACCGTCGACACCAACCTCGGCAAAGGCGCCGGCTACATCCTCCACGGCGTTACGTCGCCCGAGGCCCAGACCCTCGGGCTGGTGTCACCCGCGGGCTGGTTCATCGGCGCGGTGCTGCATTACGCCACCACGCACTGACCTCCCCGTTCCCGCCCGCGAGACGTCGTGGGTGGGAACGGGTTCAAGCCCGTCCCCAACCCAGGAAGAGCCCATGCCCACGCCCCTGCAAATCCCCTCGCGGCAGTCACTGCGGCCGCTGCTGATGCTGCTGCTGTTCTTCGTCGTCTGGAGCGAGCGCGAGGCGCTGCAGGCCATCGCCGACGCCACCTCCGATTCGCTGTTGCGCCTGGCCGCGGAGTGCGGCGACCCGAACCGCTGACTAGCGCGGCGCCGGCCCGGCCAAGGCCAGCCCGGCCACAGCCTCGCGCAGCGCCGGCACTACTTCGGCGTCAAACCACGGGTTGTGCGCGAACCAACCCACGTTGCGCGGGCTGGGGTGGGGCAGGGGGAAGACCGCGGGCGCGTAGTCGCGCCAGGACTGCACCGTCTCGGTCAGGGTCTTCTTGCGGCGCTCGGCCAGGAAGTACGCCTGCGCGTACTGGCCAATGGCCAGCACCAGCTGCACGTCGGGAAGCAGCGGCAGCAGGCGTGGGTGCCAGGTTTGCCGGCATTCCGCGCGCGGCGGCAAATCGCCGCTGGCGCCGCGGCCGGGGTAGCAGAAACCCATCGGCACGATGGCGATCTTTCGCTCGTCGTAGAAGTCGACCTTGTCCAGCCCCAGCCAGCCGCGCAGGCGCACGCCGCTGGCGTCGTCCCAGGGGATGCCGCTGCCGTGCACCAGGGTGCCCGGCGCCTGGCCGACCACCAGCAGCCTGGCGCTGGCGCTGGCGCGCAGCACCGGGCGCGGGCCCAGCGGCAGCTGCGCTTCGCACAGCCGGCAGGCGCGGATTTCCACCAGCAGCGTGTCCAGTTCGGTGGGCGCGCGGTTCATGGCCATGTCAGCGCGCGCCGCCTGGCGTGGGCGGCAAGCCCGGCGGTTCACGGGTGGCCTGCAGGCTCGGTTCGCCCTGCGGCGGCAGCACTTTCCCCGGGTTGAGGATGCCGTCGGGGTCGAACTGCGCCTTGATGGCGCGCATCAGCGCCATCGCCTGCGGGCTCAGCGCGCGCGCCAGCAGCTCGCGCTTCACCAGGCCGATGCCGTGCTCACCCGACACCTGGCCGTCCAGCGCGATCACGGTGTCGAACACCGCCTCCAGCGCGGCCTCCGCGCGCGCCGCCTGCGAAACGTCGGCCGGGTCGTAGAGGATGTTCACGTGCAGGTTGCCGTTGCCCGCGTGGCCGAAGCAGACGATCGGCAGCGACTGCGCCGCGGCAATGCCGCGCACCGCCGCCACCAGGTCGGGGATGCGCGACACCGGCACCACCACGTCTTCATTCATCTTCCCCGGCGCCTGCGTGCGCAGCGCCCGCGACAGCGCCTTGCGCGCGGCCCAGAGTTTTTCGCGCGTGGCTTCGTCGGGGGCGGCCGTCACTTCCAGGCAACCTTCGCCCTGCGCGGCGCCGGCCAGCGCCGCCACGGCGTGCGCCAGCATCGCCTCGTCGCCATCGGCCTCGATCATCAGCAGTGCGCCGGCCGGGGGCAGGTCGGCCCCGCCTACTTCGCGCGCCAGGCGCACGCAGTGGTCGTCCATGAACTCAAGCATGGACGGCGTGACCGGCTGGGCCATCAGCCGCGCAACGGCGGCCGCGGCGCTGTCCACGTCGGCGTACAGCGCGCGCAGGGCGCGGCGGTGCGTCGCCACCGGCGTCAGCTTCAACGTGGCTTCCACCACCAGCGCCAGCGTGCCTTCCGAACCGATGAGCAGGCGCGACAGGTCGTAGCCGCTGGCGCCCTTGGTGGTGGGCGCGCCGAAGCGCACCAGGTCGCCGGTACCGGTCACCGCGGTGATGGCCAGTACGTTGTCGCGGGTGGCGCCGTATTTCACCGCGCGAGGTCCGCCGGCGTTGCAGGCCAGGTTGCCGCCGATGCTGCAGTAGGCCGCGCTGGTGGGGTCGGGCGGCCAGAACAAGCCGTGCGGGGCCAGCGCCGCCTGCAGGTCGCCGTTGAGCAGCCCGGGCTGCACCACGGCCACGCGGTCGCCGGGACGAATGGCCAGCACGCGGTTCATGCGCTCGAACGACACCACCAGCGCGTCCTCGCCGGGCACGCTGGCGCCGGTGGTGTTGGTGCCGCGACCGCGAGCGACGATCGGCAGCTTGGCCGCGCGGCACAGCTTCACGATGTCCTGCACCTGCGCGGCGTTGGTGGGCAGCGCCACCGCCAGCGGCAAGCCCTGCCGCCGGGAGTTGTCGTAGCCGTACGCCAGGCGCTCCGCCGGATCCAGCAGCAGGCCGCCTGGCCCCAACAGGGTGCCGAGCGATTGCATCAGCGAAGCGGGCAGGGAATCAGGCATCGCGCGATTGTAGGCCTTGGCGGTGGGCTGGCGCAGACAGCGCCTTGGTCACGGCTCTGAACCGTGGCCAGCCGCCTGTCATACGTCTTCGAGGGTGAACGCGCCACGAAGCCATTCGCAGTCCAGCGAGGGGTCGCCCTGGGCGGTGACCACGTCGAAGCGGCAGGGTGCGTCCGCCAGGCCGCGCTGGCCGGCCAGCCAGGCGCGCGCGGCCAGCACGATGCGGCGGCGCTTGCTGTAGTCCACCGACCCGGCCGCGCCGCCGAAGCGGTCGCTGCGGCGGTAGCGCACTTCGACAAACACCACGGTGTCGCCGTCGCGCATCACCAGGTCGAGTTCGCCGAAGCGGAAGTTGACGTTGCTGGCCAGCGTGCGCAGGCCCCGTGCTTCGAGCGTGGCGCGGGGGGGGCCCCGGGGCCCCCCCCCCCGGTTTGGTGCGGGAACGGGGGGGGGGGCGCGGGGCGCCCCCCC
>NZ_JAIBFH010000054.1 GCF_019459675.1 Arenimonas sp. | reverse complement strand
GCCGCCGGCTACCGGCTGCACCGCCAGCTGCGGCGGCGTGTGGTGGGCCGACCAGCGCAGCAGCAGCTGGCTGCCGTCGGGCGAGAGGCTGAAGCCCTCGACGCCGTCGAGCGCGGTGATCTCGCGCACGTCGCCGCCGTTGCCCGGCACCGCGCACACCTCGTAGTCACCCGGACGCTCACGGTTGCAGACGACGTACGCCGTGGCCCCATCGGGCGACCACACCGGCGACGACGCTTCCCAACGGCCCGACGTCAGCCGCTTGGCAGGTTGGCCGGGCACGGCGGTGTACAGGTGCGAATAGCCCGACTCCTCCGACAGGTACCACAGCGTGCGGCCGCCCGGCAGCCAGCCGAAGTCGTTGAAGTTCCAGTTGATCCAGGCCTGGTCGGTGAGCCGGTGCGCTGACTTCAGCCTGGCTGCGGCGAGGTCAACGGTGGCGATCCAGCGGTCCTTGTTGTCCACCGCACGCACCATCACGGCGATCGCGCTGCCGTCGTCGTTCCACTGCAGCGTGTCCACCCGCACGGTGCGTTCACCCTTGAGCGGGTCGAGCTTGGCCGCCTTGCGCAGCGCGGCCAGCGGGTCGGTGGTGATGCCCGGCAAGTCCGACGTCGCCAGGTCGCGAACGCTGCCGTCACGCAGGTCCACCAGCTTGAGCTGGTGGCCAAGCGGCGGGTTGCGGCCGACGCGCACTCGCACGTCCTCCATTTCCTCGTAGCCCGATTCGGTGACGTACTTGGGCATCTTGCCGGCCTGGCCGGTTTCGGCGCCTTTTTCGGTGGTGACCACCACCAGCCAGCGGCTGTCGGGCGACAGCGCGGTGTCGGCGATCTCGATCTTTTCGCCCAGGTAAACCGGAGCCGCCGCGCGCGTGGGGTCGGTGCGGCGGTTGGCCTCGGCCTGGTCGCGCAGGGCGTCGCGCTGCTGTTTCTCGAGCGCCAGCGCTGCGCTCAGGCGCAGCTGCTGGTCGCGAAGCACGTCGGCTTCGGGCGCCGCCGCGGGATCCTTGACGGCGCGCGGCAGCGCCACCGGCTGCGCCAGGCCGGTATCGGGCGACCAGCGGAACCAGTCGTTGCCCACGCGCCAGACCACGCCGCGGCCATCGGCGGCAAAGCGCGGTGCAGCTTCCAGCTCGGCGCTGCGCGTGAGCTGCTGCAGACCGCCGCCGATCTGGCGCAGGAACACGTCGCCGTTGCGCACGAACAGCGCGCGCCGGCGGCTGGCGTCGTACACCACCTGGGCGCCATCGATGTCGGCCTGGGCCGCGCCTTCCACCCGCACCGGGTCGCCGCCGGCCACCGGCAACGTCCACGTGTCGCGCACCGGCGAGCCTTCGCGCTTGAGGGTGTAGTGGGCGCGCGTGCCGTCCAGCGACCACCAGGCCGACTCCACCGGCGGACCGATCCAGTCCGGGTGCGCCATGGCCTGGTCCAGGGTCAACGGCGTGTCTTGCGCCAGCGCCGGGGCGGCGCAGGCCGCGAGCAGGGCGAGGACGGTCAGGCGATGGCGCATGGTGGCTCCGGGCGGTCGAATGAGCGGGCAAGCCTAGCAAAGCCCGCGTGGAGAACGCCCGTGCTGCTTTTCCCATGCTGCGTTTGCGGCGACAATCATCCGAACACCCGGGCGAACCCATGCAAACCTACGTCTACAAGTCCCTGCGCAAGGACAACACCTACGTTTACCTGTGCAAGCGGGACGACTTCGAGGTGATCCCCGAGTCCGTGCGCAACCCGCTGGGTGAGCTGGTGTTCGTGCTGGAGTTCGCCCTCACCAGTGAGCGCAGGCTGGCCCAGTCCGATCCGGCGGTGGTGCGCGCCAACCTGGCGGCGCACGGCTTCCACCTGCAGTTCCCGCCCACCCTGCCGGACCCGATGGTCGATGGCTGAATCCCCGCGCAAGGCGTCGGCCTGGGCCTGGCTGGCGCTGGGCGCCGGGCTGTCCCTGCTGCCTCTGTGGGCGCATCCGGTGGCGCTGCTGGGCTCCTGGCTGGCGCAGCCGGCGCTCGCGCTGGGCCTGGGCGGC
>NZ_JAIBFH010000027.1 GCF_019459675.1 Arenimonas sp. | reverse complement strand
CAAGTGCGCGTATCGGTGGATGCAGACAACGCGGCGGGCGTGGTGCGCTGCCCGTAGCGCCGGGCGCTGCCCGGACATCCCCCTCAACGGAAAAGGGGCCCCCCGGCGGGGGGCGCCCCCACGGCCGCGCAGTTCAAGCTGCTGACGCCGCTCGACGGTGCCTGAGCCTGGCGCCACCCGGCCATGAAAAAGCCCCGCCGAAGCGGGGCTTTTTTGCACCAGGGCCAGGCCTCAGCGTTTCATCGAACTGAAGAACTCGTCGTTGGACTTGGTGTTCTTCATCTTTTCCAGCAGGAATTCCATCGCGGCCAGCTCGTCCATCGGGTGCAGCAGCTTGCGCAGGATCCAGATCTTCTGAAGCATGTCCGGCTCGATCAGCAGCTCTTCGCGGCGGGTGCCGGAGCGGTTGATTTGATGGCCGGGTACACGCGCTTCTCGGCGATGCGGCGGTCCAGGTGCACTTCGCTGTTGCCGGTGCCCTTGAACTCTTCGTAGATCACCTCGTCCATCTTCGAGCCGGTTTCCACCAGCGTGGTGGCGATGATGGTCAGCGAGCCGCCTTCCTCGACGTTGCGGGCCGCGCCGAAGAAACGCTTCGGGCGATGCAGCGCGTTGGCGTCCACGCCGCCGGTCAGCACCTTGCCCGAGCTGGGCACCACGGTGTTGTAGGCGCGGGCCAGGCGGGTGATGGAGTCGAGCATGATCACCACGTCGCGCTTGTGTTCGACCAGGCGCTTGGCGCGCTCGATCACCATCTCGGCAACCTGCACGTGGCGCGCGGCCGGCTCGTCGAAGGTGGACGAGATGACTTCACCGCGCACGGTGCGCTGCATCTCGGTCACTTCCTCGGGCCGCTCGTCGATCAGCAGCACGATCAGGTGCACGTCGGGGTGGTTGTGGATGATGGCCTGGGCGATGTTCTGCATCAGCACCGTCTTGCCGGCCTTGGGCGGCGAAACGATCAGGGCGCGCTGGCCCTTGCCGATCGGCGACATCAGGTCCATCACGCGGCCGGTGATGTCTTCCGACGAACCGTTGCCGCGCTCGAGCCGGAAACGCTCGCGCGGGAACAGCGGCGTGAGGTTTTCGAACAGCACCTTGCCCTTGGAAGCTTCCGGCGGCTCACCGTTGATGGTGTCGACGATGTTCAGCGCGACGTAGCGCTCGCCGTCCTTGGGGCTGCGGATGCGGCCGGAGATTTCGTCGCCGGTGCGCAGGTTGAAGCGGCGGATCTGGCTGGGCGAGATGTAGACGTCGTCCGGGCCGGCGAGGTAACTCGCGTCGTCCGAGCGCAGGAAGCCATAGCCGTCGGGCAGGATTTCCAGCACGCCGTCGCCGGCCACGCCCTGCGGATGCCGCGTCAGCACCTTGAGCAGTGCGAACGTGACGTCCTGCTTGCGCATGCGGGCCACGCCCTCATGCAGGTTCAGCTTGTCGGCGATCTCCAGCAGCTTGTGCGCCGGCATCCGCTTGAGGTCGTTAAGGCTGTAGGTGGGGAAGTCGGGCGGAAGCTGGGGCAGCGGGCGGTCGTTGCGCTCACCGCCGCCACCACCACCGCCACCACCGTTGCCACCGCCGGCGTCGTCAGCCGACTCGCCGTCGCGGGGACGGTCGCGGGGACGGTCGCGCTTGTCGCGGAAGCGATCGCGCCGGTTGCGGTTGCGGCCTTCACGGAAGCCGCCTTCGCCGCCGCCGGGGTTGCCTTCGCCGCCCTGACCGCCGCCCTGGCTGCCGTCACCGGCGCCCAGGCCGCCGTCGCTGCGGCCACCGCCCTGGCTGCTGTCACCGCCGCCCTGGCCGCCGTCGCTGCGGCCCCCGCCCTGGCTGCCGTCCCCGCCGGCGTTGCCCCG
>NZ_JAIBFH010000017.1 GCF_019459675.1 Arenimonas sp. | reverse complement strand
CGCGCCGGCGGCTCACCCTCGAGCGACGTACCCAGGAAAATGAAGCCCAGACAGTCCTCGCCCTGCTTGCCGACCCCCGGCCAGCTGATGGTGCCGCTAAGCTGGGTCGATAAACAGTGGATGCCCGCCTCATCGTGAATTTCCCGGCGCATGCCCGCCAACACGTCCTCGTCCGGCTCGAGCTTGCCGCCCAGGCCGTTGTACTTGCCCAGGTGCTGGTCGCCCGGCCGCGCGTTGCGGTGGACCATCAGGCACTGCCGCCCGTCCGCGGACAGCACGTAGCCGAGCGTTGCGACGATGGGGCGGTAGGGCATCGGGACCTCGTACGGATGGGGGAGCGTGAGAGAATCGCACCATGCAAACTTCAAACCAAGCCGGCATCGCCATCATCGGTGGCGGTCCGGCCGGACTGATGGCCGCAGAAACAGCGCTCGCGGCGGGCCATCGCGTCGACCTGTTCGAGGCGAAGGGGTCGGTCGGCCGCAAGTTCCTGATCGCTGGCAAAGGCGGGCTCAACCTGACCCACAGCGATCCGCGCCCGTCGTTCGAGCGGCGCTATCGCGAGCAGGGCGCGGCCGTGTCGGCATGGCTGGACGCTTTCGACGCCGACTCACTACGCGCCTGGGCCCGCGACCTGGGCGTGGACACGTTCGTGGGCAGCTCTGGCCGCGTTTTCCCGGTGGACCTGAAGGCAGCGCCGCTGCTGCGCGGCTGGGTGCGCCGGCTGCGCGAGCGCGGCGTTCGCTTCCACGTACTGCATCGCTGGTGCGGCTTCGCCGGTGACGGCGCCCTGGTCTTCGACACGCCGGCCGGTGAGCAGCGCCATTCGCCCGGCGCCACGGTGCTGGCCCTGGGCGGCGGCAGCTGGCCACAGCTGGGCTCGGATGGTGCCTGGGTGGCGCCGCTGGCGGCGGTGGGCGTGGACGTAGCGCCGCTGCAGCCGGCCAACTGCGGTTTCGACGTCGGCTGGAGCGGGTTCTTTTCGCAGCGCTTCGCCGGCGCGCCGATCAAACCCGTGCGCATGTCCCTGGCGCCCGACCAGGGCGATCCGGCATGGCGGCAGGGTGAGTGTGTGGCGACGGCCACCGGGCTGGAAGGCAGCCTGGTTTACGCCCTGTCGGCCGAGCTGCGCGAACGCATCGCCCGCGACGGCGACACCGTGCTTCTGATCGACCTGGCGCCCGGACGCGACCCGGCCCGCCTTCTGCGCGAGCTGCAGGCCCCACGCAACGGCCGCAGCCTGAGCGAGCACCTGCGCCGGAAGCTGGGCATCGACGGCGTCAAGGCGGCCCTGCTGCGGGAGGTGCTGGACAAGGCGGCCATGGACGACCCGGTCCGCCTGGCGGCCGCCATCAAGTCCCTGCCCGTCCGGCTGGCTTCGCCGCGACCCATCGCCGAGGCGATCAGCACGGCCGGCGGCGTCACCCTGGGCCAGTTGGACGAAACTCTGATGGTGCGCGCGCGACCGGGCCTGTTCATTGCCGGCGAAATGCTGGACTGGGAAGCACCGACCGGCGGCTACCTGCTGACGGCCTCGTTCGCCAGCGGCGTGGTCGCGGGGCGCGGCGCGGCCGCGTGGCTCAGCCGCTGAGGCAACCGATCAAGGCGCCGGGCTGAAGTCGTAGAGCGTGATGTCGAACACCAGCGTGCCGCGCGGGGTGCCCGGTCCGGCCGGAGCGTTGTCGTAGGCCAGCGGGCCGGGAATCCAGAAGCGGAACGTGTCGCCCCGCGACATCAGCGGCAGGCCCTGCTGCCAGCCCAGGATCAGCTGCTGCAGCGGGAACACGGCGCGCACGTCACGCTGCACGGAGCTGTCGAACAGCTGCCCGTAGCTGGTCCAGCCGCTGTAGTGGATTTCCACCGTGCTTGCCAGCGTCGGGCTGGGGCCGCCCGGCCCGCGCTTGAGAACCCTGTAGGCGATGCCGCTGGGCAGGCGCAGCGCATCGGCCGGCGGCGCGGCCAGGTCTTCGGGCGTTTGCACCGGGTCCTTCGTGCCCAGCACGGTCAGGTCCACCACGTGCGGCAGGTCAGGCATGCCGGCGTAGCCCGGCTTGAGCCGGTCGGCCTGGAACCACCAGCGCCGGGTTTCGCCGACGGGCGACATCAGCAGGGCGCGGGCAAGGCCGGGCTGCTCGCTCGCCAGGCGCTGCACCAGCGCGAGCTGCGGCCCGGACTCCCTCGAGTTCGCGCGCGTTACGCCGTCCCCGCTCCAGACATCGGCCCTGAACTCGATGAAGGGCCCGCTGGCCGTCTTCGACGCATCCGGGCCCGGCTTGAGCACGACGTAGCTGATGCCGCTTGCGGTCTCCATGGCGTTCGCAGGCGGCGCCATAAGTGGCTTGGGCGCCGGCAACGGCGACACGGCCAAAGCCGACGGCGAAGCGGCGACGGCAAGCGCCAATAAAAGGTTGCGAACGATCATCGGGACACTCCGGGGAAAACAGGGCAAGGCGCCGCATCCACTACCATTCCGTCCGCCCCGGCAACAGCCCGCTCAGCTCGGCCTGGGTGAGGTTGCGCCAGCGGCCGGGCTTGATTTCGGCCAGCTTGACGTTGGCGATGCGGATGCGGCGCAGCTGGGTGACGCGGTAACCGAAGGCGGCCGCCATCAGGCGAATCTGCCGGTTCAAGCCCTGGGTCAGCACGATCGAGAAACCGAAGCGGGCGATTTTGCGGGTCTTGCACGGCAGCGTGGTCTCGTTGTGTATGCGCACGCCGCGGGCCATGGCCCGCAGGAATTCATCGGTCACCGGCAGGTTGACGCCCACCAGGTATTCCTTTTCCTTGTGGTTCTCCGCGCGCAGGATCTCGTTGACGATGTCGCCATTGCTGGTCAGCAAGATCAGGCCCTCGGAGTCCTTGTCCAGTCGACCAATGGGGAATATGCGCTGCTGGTGGCCGACGAAATCGACGATGTTGCCCTTCACCGTGGTGTCGGTGGTGCAGGTGACGCCCACGGGCTTGTTCAGGGCGATGTAGACATGCCGGCGCGCACCGGGCTTGGCCGTGCGCACCGCCAGCGGCTGGCCGTCCACCTCCACCCGGTCGCCTTCGGACAGCTGGGTGCCGATGCCGGCCGGCAGGCCGTTCACGGTGACCCGCCGCTCGGTCACCAGGCGGTCCGCCTCGCGCCGGGAACAGTAGCCGGTGTCGCTGATGTACTTGTTCAGTCGCATGGGAGGGTCAGGCCGGGCGGGTGCCCCGGCACGTCAGAAGTGGCGCGCATCCTGTCACGCCGGGCTCGCCAAGTCACCGCCGGCTCGCTTGCCCGCTTGTGTCCGGCTGCCCCGCCAACCCGAATATCTGGGGTCTTTCCGCTCATTGTGCGATCCAATTGGCATTCCCGCGCGGTCCCGCGCCCGGCCGCGCCAGGCGGGCGGTGGTTGGCACGAAAGATGCATCGGTTTGGATAGGTAGAAACATCCATCCAGCCACGGGAGTTCCGCAACATGGGCATCGTCATTCCTTTCCCCACCAAGCAGGTCCTGGACGACGAACTGGCGATACAGCTTTGGGAGCTGGTGATGGCCGGCGAAATCGGCACGCCCGAATATCGCCGCCTGGATGCCGAGATCAGCCGCCGCAAGGCGATGGTGGCGCCGCGCCGCGAAGCCGGCGGTGGCCGCCCCTGGGGCTGAGCGCATGAGCGCCCCGCGCGCCACCGGCCGCTGGGAGCGCAGCGCTCTGGCGCTGCCCCGCTCCCGGCGTCAGCCCAGCTTCCGCACCCGGAAGCTCCGGCCCTTTATCTTTCCCGCCTTGAGCCTGTCCAGGGCCTTGCTGGCCTGGCTGCGCTCAATCGCCACGTAGGTCCGGGTCGCGAAGCCGTCGATCTTGCCGATCGCCGTTGCCGGGATGCCGGCGTCGCCCGTCAGGGCACCCACCAGGTCACCCGGGCGCAGCTTGTCCTGCCGCCCCGCATCCACCACCAGCGTGGTCATGGCCGCCGGCGCCGGCTTCCCCGGCTTGCGCGAGAGGTCGATGCGCTCCCAGCGCACAGCCTTGCCCAGCTTCTCTTCGATGCCGATGATCCGGCGCCGGTCTTCCGAGGCCACCAGCGACAGCGCCAGGCCCGCTTCGCCGGCGCGGCCCGTACGGCCGATGCGATGGGTGTGGGTGTCGAGGTCGCTGGCCAGGCCGTGGCTGACCACCAGCGGCAGGTCCTTGATGTCCAGGCCGCGTGCGGCCACGTCGGTGGCCACCAGCACCTGGCAGCTGCGGTTGGCGAAGCAGACCAGCACTTCGTCACGGTCGCGCTGCTCCAGGTCGCCGTGCAGGGCCAGCACCGCGAAGCCGCGCTGGGCCAGGTCGTCGGCCACCTTCTGCACGTCGCGCCGGGTGTTGCAGAACACCAGCGCCGAATCGGGCTTCAGGTCGGCCAGCAGAAGGGCCAGGGCGTCGGTCTTGCGCGGCGCCTCCACTTCGTAAAAGCGCTGCTCAATCGCGCTGCCCTCGCTGTCGGCGACCGTGTGCTCTTCCGGCTCGCGCTGGAAGCGGCGGCCCAGGGTGCGGATCTCTTCAGGGAACGTGGCCGAGAACATCAGCGTCTGCCGCGCTGGCGGTGCCTGGCCGAGGATGCCGGTGATGGCCGGCTCGAAGCCCATGTCCAGCATGCGGTCGGCTTCGTCCAGCACCACCGTGCGCAGGCCCTCGAGCACCAGCGCGCCCTCGTCGATCAGCTCCTGGATGCGGCCAGGCGTGCCCACCACCACGTGCGGGGGATGGGTCAGCGAGGCCAGGTGCGGCCGCAGCGGCACGCCGCCGCAGAACACCGACACCTTGATGTTGGGCATGAAGCGGGCCAGGCGGCGGATTTCCTTGCCCACCTGGTCGGCCAGTTCGCGGGTCGGGCACAGCACCAGGGCCTGCACCTGCACCGACTCGGGCGCCAGGCGCGACAGCAGCCCCAGGCCGAAGGCGGCAGTCTTGCCGCTGCCGGTGCGGGCCTGGGCGATGACGTCGCGGCCGGCCAGGATCGGCGGCAGGCTGGCGGCCTGCACCGGGGTCATCTGCGTGTACTCCAGGACGTCGAGCGCCTGCTGGAGTTCGGTGGGGAGGGCGAGCACGGTGAATTCAGTCATGGCGCATTCTCGCACGCCGCGCCCGAGCCCCGGCTCAGCCTCCGGACATCGGCGTGCGCTTGCCGTCCCTGCCGACGATCTCGCACTCGCGGGTCCAGGCCGGCTGCTCGCGCGTGGAGCCGCTCATGCGGCCCTGGGCCTGCTCGCGGAACTCCCCCGCCAGGCCGCTGCGGCCGGCATCGGACAGCCTGCACTCCATCCGCATGTCGCCCGGCATGGTCTGCGAATAGCCGCAGGCGCCGTCCGCCTCGCCGGTAATGCGGTGCTCGATGGTGAACCCCTTCACGAATGGATGCGGCGCGGCATGGGTGGAGGCGGTGCAGCCTTCGAGCGCACCGGCGAACTGCGCGGGGTCGGCAATTTCCGCTGCGGCCGCCGCGCCGGCGGTTGCGGGGTCCGCGGCCAGGGCGGGCGCGGCCAGGAAAACGGCGAGCATCATCAGGGCGGGCTTCATCGCGGCATCTCCTCGTGTGTCAGCGCAGCAGTTCGTAGGGTCCACCCTTTTCCAACGCACGCTGGTAGGCCGGGCGGCCGTGGATGCGGTCCAGGAAGGCCATCAGCCGCGGACGGCTGGCGCCCAGCCCGCCGCGGGACGCAGCGGCCTCCAGCGGGAAACTGAGCTGGATGTCGGAAACCCCGAATTCCTCGCCGCCGAACCAGGTGGACTTGCCCAACTCCGCCTCCAGGTAATCGAGGTTGCTGGTGACGTTGGGCGTGACGAAACTTTCCATCACCTTGTCGGCGATGCCGTGGGCGATGGGCTTGGCGAAGAACGGCATCGGCGCGCTGCGCACCTTGTTGAACACCAGGCTCATCAACAGCGGCGGCATCAATGAGCCCTCCGCGTAGTGCAGCCAATACGTCGCCCGCCGACGTTCAGGGGAGCCAGGCGGCGGCAGCAGCTTGCCCTGGCCGTACTTGTCGGCGAGGTATTCAACGATGGCACCGGACTCGGCCACCACTTCGTCGCCGTCGCTGATCACCGGCGATTTGCCCAGCGGGTGTACGGCGCGCAGTTCGGGCGGCGCGAGCATGGTCTTGGCATCGCGCTCGTAGCGCTTGACCTCGTAGGGCACGCCCAGTTCTTCAAGCAGCCACAGCACGCGCTGCGAACGGGAGTTGTTGAGGTGGTGGACGATGACCATTCGGATTTCCTTCTTTGCCAGGCCACAGCATAGCCTGCCGTCCAAGACGGGCTGGCGACGATTCAGCCGCACGGTGGCAAAGTACCGGCCATGCGAACCCTCTCCCTGCTTGCACCGCTGCTCCTGGCCGCCTCCCTGCCGGTCGCCGCCGACCCCGCCTTCACCGCCTGCCTGGACGGCCTGAAGCCGCAGGCCGCGGCGGCGGGCATCCGGGCCGACACCTTCGACCGGCACACGGCCGGGCTGGTGCCCGACCCGACGGTGCTGGAGTCGCTGGACTTCCAGCCCGAGTTCCGCACGCCCATCTGGGACTACCTGGCCGGCCTGGTGGACCAGGAGCGCGTGGAAGACGGGCGGGCGATGCTGGCCGAACATGCCGCCCTGCTCGAGCGCGTCCAGGCGCAGTACGGCGTGGACCCGGAAACGGTGGTGGCGGTCTGGGGCGTGGAAAGCAACTTCGGCCGCACCTTCGGCAAGAAGCCGCTGCTGGCCTCGCTGTCCACGCTGTCGTGCGCCGGGCGTCGGCAGGCGTTCTTCCGCAGCGAATTCTTCGCCACGCTCAAGCTGCTGCAGTCAGGTGACCTGCGGCCCGAGGGACTGGTGGGTTCGTGGGCCGGCGCCTTCGGCCACACCCAGTTCATGCCCAGCACCTATGCGCGCATCGCGGTGGACTTCGACGGCGACGGGCGCCGCGACCTGGTCGGCAGCATCCCGGACGCCCTGGCTTCGACCGCGAACTACCTCAAGCGCTCGGGCTGGCGCACGGGCCAGGACTGGGGTCGTGAAGTGGTGCTGCCCGCCGGTTTCGACACATCGGTGAACGGCCGCCAGGCGCGCCGACCGCTGTCGTCGTGGCTGGCGCCCGGCGCCAGGCCCGCCGACCGCCGCGCCCTGGCCACCACCGATGTTGCGCCGGGCCATCTGGTGCCGGCCGGAAAGGACGGCGCCGCGGTCGGGG
>NZ_JAIBFH010000016.1 GCF_019459675.1 Arenimonas sp. | reverse complement strand
CCATCGCCTCGGCGATGGCGGCCTCCGCCCACGCCGGCCCCGCCTCGCCCGAGCCCGCCGCCACGCGCCTGGACGGAATCGAAGTCACCGGCGAACAGGTCACCAAACCGGCCTCGCCCAAGTACACCCAGGCCTTGCTGGATACGCCGCAAACCATCACGGTGGTTGACCGCGCCACGATGGACCAGCAGGGCCTGCTGTCGCTGCGCGACCTGCTCAGCACCCTGCCCGGCATCACCTTTGGCGCCGGCGAAGGCGGCGGTGGCTACGGCGACAGCATCAACCTGCGCGGGTTCAGCGCCAACGCCGACATCACCGTGGACGGGGTGCGCGACAGCGCCCAGTACAGCCGCACCGACAATTTCAACCTGCAGTCGCTGGAGTTGGTGAACGGCGCCAACTCGGTGTACTCGGGCGCCGGGTCGGTGGGCGGCAACATCAATCTGGTCAGCAAGGCGCCGGGCCTGGACGAGTTCAGCGTGCTGTCGCTCGGCGCGGGCACCGATGCCTTCGGCCGCGCCACCTTCGACACCAACCAGGTGATCGGCGAGGACACCGCGTTCCGCCTCAATGCCATGGCGCACAGCAACGACGTGCCCGACCGGGACTTCGAGTCGTTCAAGCGCTGGGGCATCGCGCCCTCGCTCGGCCTGGCGCTGGATTCCGACACGCGGCTGACGCTCAGCGCCGTGCACCAGGAGGATGAAAACACGCCGCAGTACGGCCTGCCCTACTTCTCGGCCTACGGCGGCACGCTGCCGGGCATCGACGAAGAGGGCTACTACGGCTACAGCAACCTCGACCGCCAGGACATCACCAACAGCAGCTTCACCGCCGTGTTCGAGCACGACTTGAGCGACGCCGTGACGCTGCGCAGCCTGGCCCGCTACCAGCGCGTCGAACAAACCACCGTGGTGGACGCGGTCCAGGGCACCTGGTGCCTGGCCGACGGCATCAACCCGGCCACCGGCCTGGCCTGCGCCGGGGGCCAGCCCGCCGGCACCTACCAGCCCAGCGGCCCGCGCGGCTACCAGCGCGACACCGTGAACGGGCTGGCGATCAGCCAGACCGACCTCACTGCACGCTTCGACACCGGCGGCGTCGGCCACGCGCTGGTGGTGGGCGCGACGTTCGCGCACGAAAGCTTCGACCTCGACGCGGGCAGCCTGCTGCGCAATCCCGATGGAACCCTGGTGGCGCTGCCGCGCATGGACCTGTCCCATCCCGACTCGCAGTGGACCGGCCCGGTGAACTACACGCTCACCGCCCGCAGCGAAGGCGAGCTGTCGAATGCCGCGCTGTACGCCTTCGACACGCTGACCTTCAACGACCAGTGGATGCTCAACCTGGGCGCGCGCTACGAAGCCAACCGCGGCAGCAACGCCAGCTGGACCGTCGTGGCGGCCCCGGCGCTGGGCGCGCCGGCGATTCCCGGCATCGGCACCATCACCGGAAAGAATCCCACGCTGGAGAACGACGAGCGCCTGTTCTCGTACCGCGCCGGCCTGGTCTACAAGCCCACCGAACGCGGCACCGCGTACCTGAGCTATTCCAACAGCCAGACGCCGTCGAAGGCCTCGGTGAATGGATCCTGCACGGCGCTCAACTGCAACGTCGATCCCGAGTCGGCCAGCAACATCGAACTGGGTACCAAGTGGGCGCTGTTCGACGAGCACCTGGCGGTGACCGCCGCGGTGTACCGCAACACCCGCGAGAACTACAAAGTGGCCGACTTCGACCCGGCCAACCCGCTGCCGGGCGAGCAGACGCTCGACGGCGAGGCGCGCGTGGACGGCGTCACCCTCGGCGTGGCCGGGCGGATCAACGACGCGTGGTCGGTGTTCGCCAACGCCACCTTCCTGGACAGCGAAGTGCTGCGCAACGTCTCCGACTTCTGCCTGGCCAACCCGGGGCAGAACGGCTGCACCAACACCGTGGCCAACCCCGATCCGGAGGCCGGCCAGCCGATCGTGCAGACGCCCGAACGCTCGGCCAGCCTGTGGACCACGTATCAATTCGCGAAGGACTGGGTGCTGGGCTACGGCATCACCTACCAGGACGCGTTCCGCCTGGCCGCCGGCAACTACACGCAGTCCTACAGCACGCATCGGGCGATGGTCGGCTTCACGGTGAACCCGGCGCTGTCGCTGCAGCTCAACGTCAACAACGTGCTGGACGAGGACTACTTCATCCGCGTGCGAAACAACGGCTGGGCCACGCCGGGCGAAGGCCGCTCGGCCACGCTCACCGCCACTTACCAATTCTGAGCTTCGGCTGCGCGGTACCCACCGCCGGGCGGAACACGCCGGGAGAGCGACATGTTGCTGCGAATACCCCAGGTTCTTGACCAGGCGCATCTGGCGCTGTTCCGGCAGCGCCTGGCCGGCGCCGGCTGGGCCGACGGCAAGGCTACGGCCGGCTACCAGTCGGCGCAGGCCAAGGACAACCAGCAGCTGCCCGAAGACGATGCGCTGGCGCGCGAACTGGGCGGCCTGGTGCTGGACGCGCTGGGGCGCAGCCCGCTGTTCTTCAGCGCCGCGCTGCCGCGCAAGATCTATCCGCCGCTGTTCAACCGCTACGCCGGCGGGCAGTCGTTCGGCTTCCACGTGGACAACGCCGTCCGCTATGACCGCAGCGGCGGCCGCAGCGAACCGGTGCGCACCGACCTGTCGGCGACGCTGTTCCTGAGCGCGCCGGAAGACTACGACGGCGGCGAACTGGTGATCGAAGACACCTACGGCGTGCAGACCGTGAAGCTGGCGGCGGGCGACCTGGTGCTGTACCCCGGCACCAGCCTGCACAAGGTCACGCCGGTGACCCGGGGCGAACGCGTGGGCTGCTTTTTCTGGCTGCAGAGCCTGGTGAGTGATGCGGCCAAGCGCCGCGAACTGTTCGACCTGGACCGCGGCATCCAGCACCTGACCCAGGCCGCCCCCGGGCACCCGGGCCTGGTGCAGCTGACCGGGGTTTACCACAACCTTCTGCGCCGCTGGGCGCAGTGCTGAGCGCGCGCATGTTCAAGAACGCCATTTTCCGGATGCATTGGTTCCTGGGCATCACCGCGGGCGTGGTGCTGGCCGTGGTCGGCATCACCGGCGCGATGCTTTCCTACGAAGCGCCGATCCTCAAGGCCGTCAACGCCGGCGTGATCACCGTCGAGGTGGCTGGCCGTACGCCGCTGCCCGCCGACGAGCTGCTGGCGAAGATCGCGGCGGCCGAGCCAGGCAAATCGATCACCTCCGTCACGCTGTCGGGGACGCCGGGCGACAGTGCCCGCGTCGGATTCGCCGCGCCTGCGGGTGCGCCGCCCGGCCCCGGCGGGCGTCCGCGCGGCGAAAGCCGCGATGTTGATACCAACAGCCGCGCGCTGGAGGCCGCCCCGCGCGGGGGGGGCGTCTTACGCAATGTGAAGCAGATACACCCCAAGCGGGCGGCCCCCCCC
>NZ_JAIBFH010000007.1 GCF_019459675.1 Arenimonas sp. | reverse complement strand
CCCCCCCCGGGGGCCCGGCCCGGGGCGCGCGCCCGAATGGGTGGCCAGCGCTGACCGCTGCCAGACGGCGGAGGGCTCCCGGGCTCCAGCGCCTGAACCCCCGCCCAAGCTGCGGCCGACCCGGCCCGCCCGCGCCGTGCTCGACTTGGCCGACGCGCGGCTGCCGCCGGTTGAAGACCGAGTGATCGTTCCGCTGCCCAAGGGCGGCGGCCGGATCCAGGATGTTCGTCTGCGCGGCCGGATCACATTCCCCGCCGGCGCGGCTCTGCCCACCGCACCCGTGATCGTGACCACCTGGGGCGCCATGGGCAGTCCCGGCTCGGGTTACTCGTACTCGGCGACTGCGCCGGGGTTTTCATTTGATTCGCCTGCGACCGACGGGGCCATGGTCGACATCGACGCGATGCCACCGCCGCCCTGGCTGCCCAAGGTCAGGTCGGTGGGGCCGCTGCTGGCCGACAGCTACCACGAGGTTCTGCTCGAGCGCGGCGTGGTGGTGCGTGGGCGGTTGCTGTTCGCCCCGGGCCGCGCCGCGCCGACCACGGCGGTGTCGGGCTACTACGCGGATTCTCAGACGTCCCGCCCCTTCACCGCCCAGCCACCGCAGTTCGAATACGCGGTGGCGGTGCGGCCCGGTTCGGACGTTTCGATCACGCTGCAGCCGCCGGCACCGTTCCTGAGGCAGCGCGTCGAGCTGGCCAACGTCGCCGCCGACATCACGCGCGACATTACCCTGCAGGTCGGCGTCGAACTCAGCGGCCGCATGCGTTTCCCTGCCGGCTCGGCCGCACCCGCTGACAGCATCGGCATGCTGGTGACCGGCTTCCTGGGGATGGCCGACCAGGGCCAGTATGTGTACGCCATGCCGCCGGACTTCAACTATCGGGTGTTGGCGCCGCCGGGGTCGAGTCTGATCGCGACTATCTTCCCGCCTGCGCCCTACCTGACCGAGCGGCAGTCGCTGGGGCTGGTGCAGGCTGATGCCATTCGCGACATCACTCTGCGCCGTGGCGCCGTGCTTTCCGGCCGCGCTATCTTTCCGCCCGGCACGCCGCCGCCGACCGGTTCGATTTCTATGGCGCTGTGGGACTACGACAACAGCGGCGAGGGCAGTGGATTGACGATAGGCCTGTCGCCTCCCGACTTCAGCTACGCGATGGCGGTCGAGCCTGGCGCATCGCCGCGGCTGCAGCTGTCGCCGCCGGTCCCTTTTGTCGAGACCTCCCTGCAGTTGGGCCCGGTGCTGGCGGACACGGTGCAGGACCTGCGCATTGGGCGAGGGGTGCTGGTGCGGGGCCGGGTGACCGGTGCCAGCGACTACCTGGTGAACGTGGCCGATCGCGCCACGGGGGCGTCGCGGCTGCAGGTCTTCCCCGGCACGGCGAATTTCGAAGTGGCGGCGCCGGTGAACACGGGCGTTGTGGAAGTCTTCCGGGACGGCGCTTTCGCCAGCCGCGCCTATCGCACCGGCGTGAACGGTGACGCCGAGGTTGATTTCCGGGTCGAGCCTCGCCCCGGCGTCTACAACGTCTTCGTCAACGTGCGGGGCCCGTCGGGCGAGGGCCTGGATGCTGCGGCGGTGGAGTTCTGGCGCGACGGCCGCTACTACGCCAGCGGCAATACGGGGCAACAGGGTCGGATAGGCATCGAGCTGCCGGACGGTGAGTATGAGCTGAGGATATGGCCCGACTCCGAGCAGGGCGGAGAGTCGGACTGGGAACGCACCTTGCTGTTCGCTGCGCCGGCGATGACCGCCAGCATGACGGTGTCCGGCGCGACCGAACGCAGCTTCCAGCTCGGCGCCAGCGACTGGGCCGACATGCGCGTGTTGCTGCCGACCGAGGCCACTTGGCCGGGCTGCCCTTTTTACCGGGACGGACGATTCGAGCTGCTCAGCAACGGCAAGGTGGTCGCGCGCAGCCGCGCCGGCGGCCGTTTCCCCGGGGCCGACAACCTGCATCGTGTGATCACCGGCCCGGGGCGCTACGTGCTGCGTTACCGGATGCCGGGCGAAGTGAGTTATTCCAGTGCGCCGTTCAACGCGGCTTCGGGCATGACAATCGGGCTGGTGCGCGATGGCGCCGAGCCGCAGCGGCGGTGGACCGGAACGCTGCGCAGCCACGACGGCGTTCCGGTGCCAAACCGGATGATCGGTGTCAGCGACGAGATGGGCATCCGGGCCACGCCCGGCTGCCCTGTCAGCAGCGATGCCCAGGGCCGATTCCAGCTGCCGTTGTGCGAGGGTTGCGTCTACGAGTTCCGTGCGAGATCTGATTCGCCGTCGCAGCGCCGCATCGTCAGCATTGATCGTCCGGTGACCGCCAGCCTCGAGCAGGACCTGCGGCTTGATCCGCCGCTGGCGCTGCAGCCCTTGGCCGCGACGGGGACCGGCCGGATCATGGGCGAGGGTACCGAGCCGTTTCGGCTTGTCTTCCTGGCCGAGGGTTACGCCGCGGAACGCGAGACCTATACCGACGTCAACGGCAACGGGCTGTGGGACGGCGTGCAGTTCGTGGACGTCAACGGCAACGGGCTTTGGGAAGCAGACGAGCCGGTCGCCACCTACGGCAACGCCCGGTACCCGACCGAAGGCCAGGACCCGCGCGTGAACAACGAGCCGTTCCAGGACCTCAACGGTGACGGCGTGCTGAGCCTGGACGACCGCGCACTGTTCGAGCGCAACGTGCGCGACTACCTGCGCGGCCTGTTTTCCTCCGAGCAGTTTTCCAGTTATCGCCTGGCCTACCAGGCCAGCGCGGTGCTGGCCTACTCGCCGCAGGTTGGCATGGACCACGGCGACTTTTGGAAGCGCAGCACGCTGTTCGGCGCGCAATACGAGCCGAACCGAGGCCTGATCAACATCGACTACGGGACGGCGGTGGAAGTGGCGGCACAGGCATCGCCCGGGTACACCGCGGTGGTGGTGATGATCAACCAGCCGGTGCCCTATGGCCGGGTGAATGCCTTCATCCTCGCTTCTGGCGGCATGCTTTCGGCTGACGTCAACGACAACGTCGCCGCACACGAGTTCGGCCACAACCCCGGCGGCCTGGCCGATGAGTATTTCGAGTTCCTGGCGCACTACCAGGGAGGTGATTTCAACAGCCCCAACAGCACCCGGTTCGTGGACAGCGAAGTGGTGGCCTGGGGCCATCGCATGGATCCGGCCCAGGATGGCCGCCCCAGCCGTCCCTGGATGGCGGTGGACGGCGTCTACGAGGGCTCCAGCTATTACCTGCGCGGTGCCTTCCGCCCGTCGCCGGCGTCGATGATGCGGTTTATGGATTCATTGAAGTTCAACGGCGCCTCGGAAGATCAACTGCGGCGCGTGCACGCGCGGGCGCTGCGGGGACGCAGCGGCCTGCTGTCGCTGGATGGCACCGGCCGGTGCGCGGACTACACGGCGCGCTGGGACGTCACAGCGCGCGGCGTGACGGCCGTCGAGCTGCGCCTGGGCCGACACGATGGGCCGCTGCTGGGGACCGGAGGTGCCGTCGGCAGCCAGCGGCTCAAGCGGCAGCGCGGGGACATCTACCTCGTCGCTGCCAGCACCCGCACCGTGCTCGACATCGAGACCGAGCCGATGTTGCGCTGCAGCCCGACACGCATGACGCCTGCGGCGCCCGCGGCGCCCGCGACGCCTGCGGCGCATGCGACGCCTGCGAGGTCGGCGGGTGGCGGCAAGCAGGGCAGTGCCGGCCAGTGAGCGCCGGCCGCGTTGTGCTGGTCGCGGGCATGGGCGACGTGGGCTCGCGAATGGCCCTGCTTCGCGCTGCCCGGGGCGAGGACGTAATGGGTCTGCGCCGCCGCGACGTGGCGGCGCCCAAAGGCGTGCGGCTGCTGCGAACCGACCTGGCCAGCGGTGAGGGTTTGTCGCGGCTGCCGCGGCGCGTGGATGCGCTGGTGTTCTGCGCTGCCCCGGACCGACGTGACGAGCCAGCCTACCGCGCGCTTTACGTCGACGGCCTGCGGCGGCTGATGGATGCCTGCGACGCGGCGCGGGTGGTGTTTGTTTCGTCCACGGCGGTTTACGGCGAAGACGCCGGCGAATGGGTGGACGAAGCCACGCCGGCCAGGCCGCCGGCCTTCAACGGGCGGGTGCTGCTGGACGCCGAGCGGGTGCTGTCGGACTGGCCTGAAGGCGTGGTCCTGCGGCTGTCGGGGATTTACGGGCCAGGCCGGGAATCGATGCTGCGCAAGGCGCGCGCCGGCGACGCCGGTGCACCGCGCTGGACCAACCGCATCCACGTCGACGATGCCGCCTCGGCGCTGTCACACCTGCTCGACCTCCCGCATCCGCAGCCGGTGTACCTGGGCAATGACGACGAGCCTTCGCTGGAGCACGAGGTGCTGGACTGGGTGCGCGCCCGCGAAGGCTTGCCCCCCGTGGCCACGGCCACGGGCCCCGGGAGCGGCCGCCGTGTGCGAAATGCCCGACTTCGCGCCAGCGGCTGGGCCCCGAGATATCCCGACTACCGTTCCGGCTACGCCGGCCTGCTGGACGGTGCGGGGGTATAGTCCTGGGACCCGCAACGGGTAATCCCAAAGGAGAACGTCATGGCCACTGTCACAAAGGTGATCGAAGTTTCCTCCGCATCCAAGAAGGGCGTCGAAGACGCCGTGCAGGGCGGCCTGAAGAAGGTCGCCAAGAGCGTCAAGAACATCAAGGGCGCCTGGGTCAACGACATCAAGGTGATCTGCAACGACGACGGCAGCATCACCGAGTGGCGCGTTAACATGCGCGTCAGCTTCGTGGTGAGCTGAAGCCGGCCCGGGCGCGGCCGGGGGGCCCCCCCCCCCGGGGATGCCCCGCGGGGGCCCCCGCCCCCCCCCGCCCCGGCCCCCCCC
>NZ_JAIBFH010000006.1 GCF_019459675.1 Arenimonas sp. | reverse complement strand
CCCCCCCCCCCCCCCCCCCCCCCCCCCCCGCCCGCCACTCCGGACCCTCCGCATGAATCCCACCCGAAAGCGCCGCCTCTGGCTGATCCTCGCGCTGGTCACCGCCTCGGGCGTTGCCGCAACCCTGGTGACGCTGGCGCTGCGCGAGAACATCACCTACCTCTACACGCCCTCCCAGGTTTACGCAGGCGAAGCGGCCGACCAGGCCGTGTTCCGGCTGGGCGGCATGGTGGCCAAGCAATCGCTCAAGCGCGAGGAAGGCACGCTGAAGGTGAGCTTTGGCGTCACTGACGGCGACGCGGTGATGACGGCGCACTACGAAGGCATCCTGCCCGACCTGTTCCGCGAGAACCAGGCCGTGATCGCCACCGGCCGTCGCGACGGTGATGAGTTTGTAGCCACCCAGATCCTGGCCAAGCACGACGAGGAATACATGCCGCGCGAAGTGGCCGAAGCCATGGGCAAGGCGCACGTGAAGCACGACGTACCGGCCACGGCCGAAACCCCGACACAAAAGCCGGGAGGCTACTAAGTGTTGCCCGAACTTGGATTGGTGAGCCTGGTGCTGGCGCTGCTGCTGGCGCTGGCGCTGTCGGTGCTGCCGCTGCTGGGCGCCCATCGCAACCATGGCCCGTGGATGGCCCTGGCCAGGCCCTTGGCCTATGGCCAGCTGCTGCTGACGGCGATTTCCTACGGCCTGCTGACCTGGGCGTTCCTGCAGCACGATTTCTCGGTGGCCTACGTCGCCAACAACTCCAACTCGCTGCTGCCG
The DNA here is from genome assembly GCF_019459675.1 of Arenimonas sp. Lineage (GTDB taxonomy): Bacteria > Pseudomonadota > Gammaproteobacteria > Xanthomonadales > Xanthomonadaceae > Arenimonas. Next base: position 12,751 of record NZ_JAIBFH010000006.1, on the reverse strand, counting down.
GTGGCCTACCAGTTCACGGCGGTCTGGAGCGCCCACGAAGGCTCGCTGCTGCTGTGGATCCTCATGCTGGCGCTGTGGACCGCACTGGTGGCGCGCTACTCCAAGGCCTTGCCAGCCCCGGTGGTCGCGCGCGTGCTGGCGGTGATGGGAATGATTGCGCTGGGCTTCCTGGCCTTCACGCTGTTCACTTCCAACCCCTTCGAGCGGCTGTTGCCGGGAGCCGCGGAAGGCCGCGACATGAACCCGCTGCTGCAGGACGTGGGCATGATCTTCCACCCGCCCCTGCTGTACATCGGCTACGTGGGCTTCGCGGTGGCGTTCGCATTTGCGGTGGCGGCGCTGATCGACGGCAAGGTGGACGCGCAGTGGGTGCGCTGGTCCCGGCCGTGGACCAACATCGCCTGGGCCTTCCTGACGCTCGGCATCGCGCTGGGCAGTTTCTGGGCCTACTACGAACTGGGCTGGGGCGGCTGGTGGTTCTGGGACCCGGTGGAAAACGCCAGCTTCATGCCCTGGCTGGTGGGTACGGCGCTGGTGCATTCGCAGGCGGTCACCGAGAAGCGCGGAAACTTCCGCGGCTGGACGATGCTGCTGGCCATCGCGGCATTCTCGCTTTCGCTGCTGGGCACCTTCCTGGTGCGCTCTGGCGTGCTCACGTCGGTGCACGCTTTCGCCTCGGACCCCGAGCGCGGCATGTTCATCCTGGCCTTCCTGGCGATCGTGGTGGGCGGCTCCCTGCTGCTTTACGCCATCCGCGCGCCGAAGGTGGAAACCGGCAAGCCGTTCGCGGCGATGTCGCGCGAGACCTTCCTGCTGGCCAACAACCTGCTGCTCACCGCATCGGCGGCCATGATCCTGCTGGGCACGCTGTACCCGCTGCTGGCCGAATCGCTCGACCTGGGCAAGATTTCGGTGGGCCCGCCCTACTTCGGCCTGCTGTTCATCCTGCTGATGGCGCCGCTGGTGCTGCTGCTGCCGTTCGGACCCCTGATGCGCTGGCAGCGCGAGGACATCGCACAGCCGATGCGCTGGCTGGCGCCCTGGGCGGTGCTGGCGGTGGTGCTGGGCGTAATCACCTTCTTCGCCTGGCCCGAGGGCACGGCCAAGACCGCCTTTGGCATCGCCGGCGCGGCCTGGATCCTGGCGGGCACGGGGCGGTTCGTCTGGCAGCGGATGCGCAGCCCCGGCAGCCGCTTCACGGCCGAGATGACGGGCATGCTGCTGGCCCACGCCGGCGTGGCGGTGTTCGTGGCCGGCGTGTTCATCACCGAATCCACCAGCATCGAGCGCGACGTCGCCGCCAGCGCCGGCGACAGGTTCCAGCTGCGCGGCTACGAGTTCATCTTCGACGGCGTCGAGAAACATCCGGGACCCAACTTCGTCGCCGACCGCGGCACGGTGCGCGTGTACCGCGATGGCCGGCAGATCGCGGTGATGCATCCCGAGAAACGCGCCTACATGGCCGGTGGCCAGGTGATGACCGAAGCCGCGCTGGACGGCGCGCTGTCGCGCGACCTGTACGTTGCCCTGGGTGAACCGCTGGACCAGTCCGGCGGCTGGGCGCTCAGGCTTTACGTGAAGCCCTACATCCGCCTGATCTGGCTGGGTTCGCTGATGATGGCGATCGGCGGCTTCGTGGTGGCGTTCGACAAGCGCTTCCGGCGCCCCGTAACCGCGCCATGATCAAGCGCCTGCTGCCGCTGTTCGCCTTCCTTGCCTTGGCCGCGCTGCTGGCGGCCGGGGTGTTGCGCAATTCGGGCAAGGACACCAGCGCCATTCCGTCGCCGCTGATCGGCAAGCCGGCGCCTGCGTTCTCGCTGCCCGTGCTGGGCGATCCGTCGCGCAGGGTGGGCAACGCCGACCTGCTGGGGAAGCCCTACCTGCTCAATGTCTGGGGCAGCTGGTGCCCGGCGTGCCGCGACGAACACCCGGTGATCACCGAACTGGCCACCAGCGGCGCGGTCCGCGTGATCGGCTACGACTACAAGGACACCGAGGAAGACGCCAAGCGCTGGCTGGAACAGTTCGGCAATCCCTACGACCTGGTGATCGTCGACGAGCCGGGCCTGGCGGCGCTGGACTGGGGCATCTACGGCGCGCCGGAAACCTTCCTGGTGGACGCGGCCGGCGTGGTGCGCTGGAAGTTCGTCGGGCCCATTACCCCCGAGGTGGTGCAGCAGCAGCTGCTGCCGGAACTGGAGAAGCTCAAGTGAAGGCACTGCTGTTCGCGCTGCTTCTGTTGTTGTCGTCTTCCGTGGCCGCACTCGAACCGATCAAGTTCGCTGACGACGCCGAAGAAACCCGCTTCCGCGAACTCGCCGCCGAGCTGCGCTGCGTGATGTGCCAGAACCAGTCCCTGGCCGATTCCAACGCCCAGATTGCGCACGACCTGCGCATGCAGGTGTTGACGCTGATGCGCGAGGGCAAGTCCGACCCCGAGATCAAGGACTACCTGGTCGCGCGCTACAGCGACTTCGTGCTCTACAGCCCGCCCGTGCGGCCCGCCACCTGGCTGCTCTGGTTCGGGCCCGGCCTGATCCTGCTGGGCGGGGCGGCGGTGCTGGTGGTGGTGGTTCGCCGGCGCGCCGCACAGGCGCCCGCGGCGGCGCCCAATGAAGACAGCCAGGAGTGGTGATGACGATTTTCGTGCTGGCTTCATTGGCCCTGGTCGCGCTGGCGCTGGCCTTCGTGCTGCCGCCGCTCTGGCGCGACGCGCGCGGTACGGCGGTGGTGCTGGCGCTGGGCCTGCCGCTGACGGCCCTGGGCCTTTACGCCCTGCTGGGCCTTCCCGCTGCGCTGGACCCGGTGAATACCAAGGTGCCTGAGTCGCTCGACGATGCGATCGTCCAGCTCGAGCGCCGCCTGGCCGAGGAACCCGCCAGCGTCGAGGGCTGGGTGCTGCTGGCGCGCAGCCGCAGTGCGCAGGAGCGATGGCCCGAGGCGCGTGATGCGCTGGCCAAGGCCTATGCGCTGCTGCCGGACGAACCGGACCTGATGGTGGAATACGCCGACGCGCAGATGCGCGCCGCGCCCGATGGCCGCTTCCCCGAAAGCGCCGTGGCGCTGCTTGAACAAGTGGTCGCAGGCCAACCATCGCACCAGCGCGGGCTGTTCTACCTGGGTGCGGCGCGCCTGCAGGCGGATCGCCCCGCGGACGCCGCCCAGCTTTGGGAACAGCTGCTGCCGCTGGTGGACGCGCAGACTGCACAAGCCCTGTCGCAGCAGATCGCGCTGGCGCGCGAACAGGCCGGGCTTCCGGAACTGCAGCCGCCCCCGGCCAGTGCAGCCGCACCTTCGCTTGAACTCACCATCGACATCGCGCCGGCGCTGGCGTCGCAGCTGGCGCCCGGCGACACGCTGTTCGTGTTCGCCCGCACCGTGGACGGCGCGGGTATTCCGGTGGCGGTCAAGCGCCTGCCGGCCACCGGTTTCCCGATCTCGCTGCGCCTGTCCGACGCCGACGGACTGATGCCGGCACAGAAGCTCTTCGCACAGGCCAAGGTGCGCCTGATGGCGCGCGTGTCCAAGTCCGGTGATGCCGCCGCGGTGGCGGGCGACCTGGAGGCCGAAGTGCAGTTGGTGGACGTGGCGGACGGTGCGGCCTTCACCCTGGTCATTGACCGCGTGCATCCGTGACCGAAGCCATCCCGCCCGGGACGCGCCTCGTCAACCTGCCCTCGCCGTTCCCGTTCAAGCGGGGCGGCGAACTGAAGGGCGCGCGCATGGCCTATGAAACCTGGGGCCAGCTCAACGCCGCGCGCGACAATGCGGTGCTGATCCTCACCGGCCTTTCGCCCAACGCCCACGCCGCTTCGCACGCCGGAAATCCAGAGCCGGGCTGGTGGGAGGCCATGCTGGGGCCGGGCAAGGCCATCGACACCGACCGCTGGTTCGTGGTGTGCGTGAATTCGCTGGGCAGCTGCAAGGGCTCCACGGGCGCGGCGTCGGTGGACCCGCTGACCGGAGCGCCCTATCGCCTGAGCTTCCCCGAGCTGTCCATCGAAGACGGTGCGCGCGCCGCGCACGCGGTGGTGCAGTCGCTGGGCATCGCGCAGCTGGCCTGCGTGATCGGCAATTCGATGGGCGGCATGACGGCGCTGGCCTACCTGCTGCTGCATCCGGGCGCGGCGCGCACGCACATCAATGTTTCGGGCAGCGCCCAGGCGCTGCCGTTCTCGATCGCCATCCGTTCGCTGCAGCGCGAAGCCATCCGCCTGGACCCGCAGTGGAACGGCGGTGACTACGACGACGCCCACTATCCCGAGAACGGCATGCGCATCGCCCGCAAGCTCGGCGTGGTGACGTACCGTTCGGCGATGGAATGGGACGGCCGCTTCGGCCGGGTGAAGCTCGACAGCGAAATGCGCGGCGACGAAGACCTGTTCGGCCAGGAGTTCGAGATCGAGCGCTACCTCGAAGCGCATGCACAGCGCTTCGTGCGCAGCTTCGACCCCAACTGCTACCTCTACCTGGGCCGGTCGATGGACCTGTTCGACGTGGCCGAGTACGGCGGCGGCGACGCCATCAAGGGCCTCGCCGGCATCCAGGTGGAGCGTGCGATGGCCATCGGGGTGCACACCGACATCCTGTTCCCGCTGCAGCAGCAGGAGCAGATCGCCGACGGCCTGCGCGCCGGCGGCGCCGACAGCCAGTTCGTCGCGCTGCCCTCGCCCCAGGGCCACGACGCTTTCCTGGTCGACATCGCCCGCTTCGGGCCCGCCATCGCAGGGTTCCTGGCCCGCTGACCCAAAAAGCGAAAGGCGGCGAGTGATCGCCGCCTTCGGTTGGAACTCGGGGGCCTGCATGTCAGCAGGCCACTCCGTGGTACCGGTGAGAGGACTCGAACCTCCACTGTGTCACCACAAGCGGATTTTGAGTCCGCCGCGTCTACCATTCCGCCACACCGGCGTTGCCCGGGGATTATAGCTCAGGCGGCCTCGTCCAGGCCGAGCTGTCGGGCGGCCTTGCTGTACCAGTTGGCACCCTCGGGCTGGAACATCGCGCAGCAGGTGAGGGCCTGCTTGTAGATGTGCAGGGACACGGCGATGGCGTTGGCGCTGGGATTGCGGATGGTGTGGTACTCGTGCGGCGGGATCAGGCTGCCGGCCGACCCGGCGCCGGCCAAGTGCGTGCCGACCGGTTCGAAGTGGAAACGTTCGCCCTGCTGTTCACGCAGTTCGTACTGGGTGATTTCCAGCTGACCGTGCCAGATGCCCTCCACGCACCACAGGCCCGAATGGTCGTGGATCGGGGTGCCCTGGCCGGGGCCCCAGGTCATGGCGACCACGCTGTAGCCGGAGGCTTCGCAGCGGTAAAGCTCGCGGCGTGCGTAGTGGTCGGCCACGGGCTCGAGCACGCAGTCCGGGAGCTGGATCTGGCCGTCGCGGATGGCGTCGGACAGGCCGTTGCGCAGGCGGTCGGTGACAGCGTGGTCGTCGCCCAGCGCGACGGCCTCGTCGATCATCGCCAGCAGGCGGTCACAGCCGGGGAATTCCAGGGCCAGCATGGCGTCACCATCGGGTTCGGGGATGGCCGCAGTTTAGCACCCGGCCTTCACGCCGCCTTGAGGCTGGTCAACCCCTTGTCTGTCCCGGCCCGGGTTCTGGCCGTGGCCAGGGCCACCAGCCGCGCCCCGTAAGGGCATAGCGGTCGGCCGCCTGCTCAAAGCGATTTCCATGATGAATACCGCCACAGGCGAAGTACATCGGCAGGAAAAGCGGCCCCAGCGCCAGGTACTGCAGCACGTGCGCGCGCTCGTGGTCACCCAGGCGCACGCGCTCGCCGCGGGTCAGGCCGGCGCGGCAGGCGTAGGTGAGCGTGGTCTCGTCCATCGAGCCGCCGGTGTGCAGGATCACGTTGCCCAGGGTCAGCGCGCCGCCGGGCCCCCAGGGGAAACGGTGGAAGACCACTGCGGCATCCGACAGCGCCACGTGCGCGCCAAACGGCAGCGCCACCAGCCCGGCCAGCAGACCCAGCGCCGTCATGGGGCTGGCCCAAAGCCACCCGATCGCCCAACCGACTGCCTGCAGGATCGATGTCATCGACGACGATGCTAGCACCGCGCTGCTTGTCGCCGACTGGGCCGTCTGCGACCCTACTGGCCACGCGTGGGGGACAGGAAATGAACGAGCACGAAAGCAGCGGCCCGGACGACGCCCACTCACTGCCCAAGCGCACCACGCCCACCTGGGACATGGAGCTGCTGCTGTCGGGCGCCACGGTGTTCGCGCTGTTCCAGGGCGCGCAGGCCATGCTGGCCGGCGGCGCCTACCTGCTGCCGCGGCTGCAGGACAACGTGGCGATGCTGGCGAGCATCCTTCTCACCTACGGCTTCGGCGGGCTCATCCTGCTGGCGCTCACCTTCACGCTGCACCTGGTGATCCGTGCCTATTGGGTGGCGCTGATCGGCATGAACTCGGTGTTCCCCGGGGGCGTCCGGATGGACGCGTTCAAATCCGGCCCCCTGGCCAAGGACATCCTCCAGCGGCGATGGCAGTCGATGGACGTCTCCATCGAACGCGCCGACAACGCCGCCACGATGGTGTTCGGCATCGGCGTGTCGATCGTGCTGGTGCTGGTGCCGGTGTCGCTGGGCGTGACGCTGATGTTCGCTGTGGTGACGCTGGTGGGCTGGGCCACTGGCCTGCAGAAGTTCTACATGGAAATGCTGCTGGGGCTGATGGCCCTGATGTTCCTGCCCTACATGCTGGCAGCCGGCATCGACAAGGCGCGCGGCGACCGGCTGGTGCCGGGCTCACGCGTCCACCGCCTATGCCGCGGTACCCTGGAGCTCTACGCCCGGGTCGGCATGAGCAACGCCTCCAATCCGCTGGTCACGGTGTTCAGCTCCAACATCGGCGCGCAGCGCGGCCAGGCCATCATCTTCGCGGTGATGACCACGGCGATGTTGGCCAGCGGTGCCGGCATGGTGATGAGCCGCATGGACCTGGGCGTCGGCTCCTACGGCGATTTCCCGGGCCCGCGGCGCGGCATGCCCTCGAGCGTGGAGGGCCGCAACTATGCCTCTAGCCACCAGCGGGACGCGTCGCCGGTGGCGCCCTACATACCCGACATGGTGGTGCGTGGCTCCTACCTGCGCCTGGTGGTGCCTTACGTGCCCAAGTGGCACAGCCACCTGTTTGACGACTGCGGGGCGCGTTGGCCGGAGGACAAGACCGACGAGGAGAACCAGCGCCGCGTGGCGCTGCTGGCCTGCGTCGGCCGCGCCGTGCAGGTGCGCCTGAACGGCGAGGTCGTGGCGGCAACGCCCGAGTGGTACACCGAGCCCCACCGCGACCTGCGCGGCCTGCTGTACATGGTCCCGGTGCGCGACCTGGCCGACGGCCGGCACGAGCTGTCGGTGCTAACGCCGCCGGAGGAGCCGCCCGAAAAGGACGAGGATCCCGAGCAGCCCTTCGTCATCCCGTTCTGGCGCTGACTCAGGCCTCGCGGGCCGGATCCGACAGCGCCAGCGAGCCCAGCAGAACGCCGGCCTGGGTGCGGTTGCGCACGCCCAGCTTTTCGAAGATGGCGCTCATGTGTGCCTTCACCGTGCGCTCCTGGATGCCCAGTTCGTCGGCGATCTGTTTGTTCAGGCGGCCCTCGGCCACGCGCGTGAGCACCTTGAACTGCTGCGGGCTGAGCGTGGCCAGTTTGGCTGCAGTTTCGCGGTCGCCAGGGTCGGTGGCGGACGACGCCACGCTGTCGCGCAGCGACGGCGGCAGCCACTCCTCGCAGGCCAGCACCGCACGTAGGCCGGCCTGCAGCTCCGCGAGGTCGGCACGCTTGGTCAGGTAGCCCGCCGCGCCGTAGGCCAGCGCCCGGCGGATGGTGGTGGGGTCGTCATGCGCGGAAATCATCGCCACCGCCACGCCCGGATGCTCGGCGCGCAGCGAGGCCAGGCCCATCAGTCCGTGGCTGCCGGGCATGTGCAGGTCCAGCAGCACCAGGTCGGTGTCGGGGCGCGCAGCCAGGGCCGCATGCACGCCGGCGAGGTCCTGCGCCTCGGCGATGTCCGCTTCGGGCAGGACGCCGCGCACGGCCTGCGTCAGGGCAAGCCGGTACAGCGGGTGGTCGTCGGCGATCAGCAGGCGGGTCATGCCGGGATTGTAGGCGCGCAACGCCGCTGCAGGAACGTCACCTCAGCCGCGCTCGAACGAGAACAGTGCAGCCAGCGGATGCTTCCTGCGCTCGATGGCCGCCCGCAGCAGGCCGGCTCCGATCATGCTGTAGCTGATGCCGTTGCCGCCGTAAGCCATGGCGAACAGCACGCGCGGGCCCTGCGATGGGTGGGTCCCGAAGTACGGCAGGCCGTCGTCGGTTTCGGCGAAGGTGCCGGCCCAGGCGAAGGCCGGCGTGTAGTCGAGGTGGGGAAAGAGTCTGGCGAGTTTTTTCTGCAGCGCCGCCTGCTTTTTCTCGACCCGGGCGTCGCGCCGCGCGGGGATGTCCATGCCGTCGTCGTCGCCGCCCACCAGCAGGCGACCATCGCCCGTGCTGCGCAGGTAAAGGTAGGGTCGCGCCGACTCCCACACCATGGTGTCGGCCAGGAAGCCCAGGGCCTGGGCCGACATCGGATCGGTGATGAAGGCATAGCTGCTGCGGTTCTTCGCCACGCGCTTGGGCAGCCAGTGCTGGCTGGCGTAGCCGGCCGCCATCACCACGTGCTTGGCCCTGATGGTCAGACCGTCGCTGGTCAGCAGCCTTGCCCCGCGCGACGTGGCCTGGAGGTCCGCCACGCGCGTGCGATCGAACACCCGGCCACCGCCCGCCTCCAGGCGCATCAGCAGGCGATAGGCGAGGCGGTAGGGGTCCACGCGCGCCGCTGGCCGGGTGAGGATGGCGGCCGGGGCGTCGATGGCGAAGCGTTCCATGAGGTCGGGCGAATCGAGCCATTCGACGTCGAAGCCGTTGGCCTGCCGCAGCTCGAACTCGTCGCGCACCGATCGCTTCTGCCAGCGGCTGGACGCGTAGTAAAGGCTGTCCTGGCGCGCAAATTCAACGTCGCGGAAGGGCTTGGCAAGATCACCCAGCTCGCTGATGGCCTGCGCGCAGCCCCGGTAGGCCAGCAGCGCCTGGTCCAGCCCGTATTGCTTGGCAAGGTCCACCAGATGCGCGTCTATCTCGTACTGCAGCAGGGCCGTACTGGCCGACGTGCTGCCCCAGCCGACGTCGCGCTGTTCCAACACGGCCACGTCGTGGCCGTGGCGATGCAGCTCATCGGCAATCAATGCGCCCGTGATGCCGCCGCCCACCACGGCCACGTCGCAGGCGTGGTCGGAGGCCAGGCGCGGGAACGCATGCATCAGCCCGTTCTTGACGGCCCAGTAGGGGTATCCACTCTTGAGATCCATCATCCATCCCGTTGCCGCGGTAGAAGCAACACTCTACCCGTGACGGTTCCCAGGCATCACCCCTCAGCCGCTGGCGGGCGTTACTGCGCCGTCCAGCCCCCGTCCACCGGGATGGCCGTGCCGGTGACGTTGTGTGCTTGCCTGCGGCACAGCCATACCACCAGTTCGGCGATTTCCTCGGGCAGGGACATGCGCTGGCTGGGCTGCTTCTCGCGCAGCAGCTCGCGCACGCCGGCTTCGCGATCGCCGCCGGCGCCTTCGGCCTTGGCCAGGATCTGCGGTTCGATCAGCGGTGTTTCCACCCAACCCGGACAGACACAGTTCACCGTGATGCCTCCGCTTTCGCGCGAGCCGGCGCTGGCGTACTCCAGTCCGGCCACCTTGCTCAGGCCGATCAGGCCGAACTTGCTGGCCACGTACGGCGACTTGTTCACCGACGCCACCAGGCCGTGCACCGAGGCGATGTTCACCACGCGCCCGTAGCCTCGCTCGGCCATGCCCGGCAGCGCCAGGCGCATGGTGTGGAAGGCCGCGCTGAGGTTGATGGCGATCAGCTTGTCCCAGGTGGCCGCCGGCATCTGCGCAATGGGCACCGCGTGCTGCACGCCGGCGCAGTTCACCAGCACGTCGGCGGGAGACCATGCGGCCATCTGCGCCATCATGGCCTCCACCGCCGCGGTGTCGGAAACGTCTGCGTCGAAATGACGCGCCTCGGGTGCACCTGCCGCCTGCACCGACGCCAGCGCCTGCGCAACCTGCGCCGGGCTGCCCAGTCCGTTCACGGCCACGCGCGCCCCGGCCGCTGCCAGCGCCTGTGCAATGGCCAGGCCGATGCCCGACGTGGCGCCCGTGACCAGGGCCGTGCGGCCTTCGAGGAAGCGGTCGGACATGCGCGGAATCCTTGCATCAAAGTCGATGCCCCACCCTAGCAGCCCTGCCCCGGGCACCGCGTCGTACGAAGGTACGATGCCGCGGGAGCGCGCGATTGCTAAGGTCTGGGGATGAGCCAGACCCCTGAGACGCCCGCCCGCCCCCAGCCCGCCTGGGACCGCCGCACCCGCCCCGCCGGCGCGGTCCCGCCGCCCGCGACGGAAAAGGCCAAGCGAACGAAGAAGACCACGCTGGCGCTGTGCGCGCTGTCGTCGGCAATCGCTGTCGCGGGCTGCGCTGGCCTGAACACCCGCGGCGCGGACGGCGCCTCGGGCATCACGGGCATCGCGGTCAGCGAGCACTCCAACACCGATGACCTGCTCACCGCTGGCCTGGGTGAAGCCGGCCTGCGAAGTGCAACGCCTCCGGCATTCGCCAACGCAGACGATCCCACCGCCGGGGAACTGCGCCGACGCGCCATATGGACCAACTGGCGCGGCATCGCCGACCTGGCGCCCGGCGGCGGCTACGCCACCGTGTACGGCACGCTGGCGCCGGTGCCGGGACGCGAGTACACCGCCTTCGCCACCCTGCCCGGCCGCAGCCAACCGCACCGCGTGCTGGTGCAACTGCCCGACCGCTTCGACCTGGCCAAGCGCTGCGTGATCGTGACCGCCTCGTCCGGATCGCGGGGCATCTACGGATCCATCTCCCTCGCCGGCGCCTGGGGCCTGCCGCGCGGCTGTGCGGTGGCCTACACCGACAAGGGAACCGGCACCGGCTACGTCGACACCACCGACGGCGTGGGCATCGGCCTGGACGGACGCCGCGCCCCGGCCGGCGCGCCCGTGGAGTTCAGCGTCAGCACCGGGCCGTCGTCGGGCGTGGCGCCGATCGCGATCAAGCACGCCCATTCGGGCGACAACCCCGAGGCCGACTGGGGCCGGCACCTGCAGCAGGCCGCGCAGTTCGCGCTTGAAGTGCTCGACCAGGCACGGCCGCAGGGCGCGCCGTGGAACCCGGCCAACACGCGCGTGATCGCCGTGGGCGTGTCCAACGGCGGTGGCGCCGTGCTGCGCGCCGCGGAGCTGCCGGGCGACTGGCTGGACGCTGCCGTGGCGGTGTCGCCCAACGTGCTGCCGGCCAACGGTGGGCGCGCGCTTTATGACTACGGCACCGAGGCCGCACTGTGGATGACCTGCGCACTGAATGCGCCGGCCTTCGACGGCGTGCTGCTGGCTCGCCCGGGCGGCGCGAAAAACCCCGCGGGCATCGCCCGCTGCGCTTCGCTGCACGCCAGCGCCGACATCGCCGCTTCCGAGCCCGAGGCGCAAGCCCGGGAAGCCCACGAAAAACTGAAGGCACAGGGCTGGACCGACGCCGCACTGACGGCCGGAGCCATCAGCACCGCGTTCGACCTGTGGCGGGCGGTCAACGTGACCTATGCGTCGGCCTACGCCCGCACCGGCCCGGGCGACATGCCTTGCGGCTATCGTCTCGCGGCCCTGGCGGCCGACGGTTCGCCCCGCGCCACCACGGCCGCCGAACGCAGCGCCTGGTGGAGCGACGGCAGCGGCATCGCGCCCGGCGCCGGCGTGGGCATCGTGGACACCCTGGCGGCCGGCAGCGACACGCCGCTGCCCGGCCTGCGCTGCCTGCGCGCGCTGTGGAATGACGCCGCAGGTCCGGTGCGCGCCAGCGTGGCCGCGACCACCGCGGGGCTGCCGCGCGCGGGCCTGCCCGTGATCGTGGTGCACGGCGTGGACGACGGCCTGGTGCCCGAGGCCTTCAGCGGCGGCGCCTATGCGCCGTGGGCCAAGGCGAACGGCCGCGCCGTGAGCTACTGGGCCGTCGAGAACGCCCAGCACTTCGATGCGTTCCTGGGCCTGCCCGCGCTTGGAATGCGCTATGTGCCGATGATGCCCTTCGGTTACCGGGCGCTGGACGCGGCCTGGAGCCACGTGGCCGACGGCACACCGCTGCCGGGCGACGCACGCATCCGCACCACGCCGCGCGTGTTCGCCAACGGCGCCCTGGCGCCGCTGGCCGCGGAAAACCTGGGCACCCTGCCCTGAGGCATTGCTAGCGCGCCTGAGCGGCCAGCAGGCGCGCCATCACCGATTTCAGCGCGAGGGGTTTGAGCGGTTTGTGCAGCAGGCTGCAGCCTGCGCCAGACACGGCGTCGCGGACCTGCGTGGAATGGTCGGCGGTGATGATCACGCAGGGGCACGGCGGCATCGCGGCGGCCAGGCGTTCGCGCAGGCCCAGGCCGGTCTGGCCGCCGTCCAGGTGGTAGTCCAGCAACATCAGGTCGGGCGCGCCCAGCGCCACCAGGCGCAGGGCTTGATCAGCGTCTCGCGCCGCCAGCACCTCGCACTGCCAGCCCGACAGCAAGGCCTGCATGCCGCGCAGCACGGCGGGGTCGTTGTCCACCACCAGCACGCGGCTGCGCGGCGGTTCGGGCGGGTTGGGCTCGGCCGCCACGGCGGCAGCCGGCGCCGGCGCGGCGCGCGGCACCTCGATGGCGAACA
>NZ_JAIBFH010000002.1 GCF_019459675.1 Arenimonas sp. | reverse complement strand
GGCCCACAGCAGCAGCCCGAAGGTAGACAGGCTGGCCGGCGCCAACGCGGCGCTGGGCGCAAGCGCCTCGGTTGGCACGAAGTCCGGGGCGGTGGCGGTGGCGCGGGCGGTGTTGCGCCCAGCGGCACCCGGCAACGGCGCTGCCCGCGTGGGCGTGAACCCCGGCGCCGGCCGCTCACTGGCTGTCGCGGCCGGGGCGATCACCGCAGGCGGCGCGTCCCGGACCCGGGTCGGGCCGGGAAGGCTGGTGGCCACCAGGGCGGCCGGCACCAGCAGGTAAAGCCACAGCACCGCGCCGGCACCCAGCCAGCGGCGCCAAAGCGGCCGCAGCGCCATCACCAGGCAGACCACCACCGCCAGCGCCAGCGCGGAGCGCAGCAGCCAGCCGATCAGTTCAGCGGCCATCGTCGAAGTCCTCGATCAGCTTGCGCAGTTCTTCAACGTCACGCCGGGTCAGCTTGCCCTGCTGGCTGAAGTGGGCGACCAGAGGCGCGACACGGCCGCCGAAAAGGCGCTCCAGCACCCCGCTGCTTTGTTGGGCCAGCCACTGGTCGTGGCTGAGCACGGGACGGTAGCGGTACCGGCGGCCTTCGCGCTCGGCCGACCGGGCGCCCATGGGCAGCAGCCGGTTGATCAGGGTGCGCACCGTGGCCTCGCCCCAGTGCTGGGGTACCGCAACGGCCGTGATCAGGTCCTCCGCGGTGGCCTCGCCGGCCGCCCAGAGCGCCTTCATCACCTCGCTTTCGGCGTCGCTGATGGAAATCCCGGCCATGACATTCCTTTACAGACGTAATTGATAATTCAATTTACGCCTGTAAAAGTAAAAGTCAAGCGGTCAGCCCAAACGGATCTGGTCAGGCCGCAAAGTCGGGCGCGCCCTCAGGCGGGAACGAACTCGAGGGTCTGCGCGGCCATGGCGACGTCGCGCAGCAGCCAGTGGTCGGCCAGCAGGAAAGCGAACAGCGCCATCAGGTAAACGATGGAGTAGTTGAAGACCTTCATCGCGTAAAGCTCGTTGGGCGGATTGAGCAGCTTGATGGCGTAGTACAGGAACACCCCGCCCAGCACCAGCGCACCGCCCAGGTAGAACACGCCGCTCATGCCGGCCACGAAGGGCAGCACCGTCACCGCCAGCAGCAGCACGGTGTAGAACAGGATCTGCCAGCGCGTGTAGGTGACGCCGTACACCACGGGCAGCATCGGAATCAGCGCCTTGGCGTAGTCGTCGCGGCGGAAAATGGCCAGCGCCCAGAAATGCGGCGGCGTCCACACGTAGATGATCAGCACCAGCAGCAGCGCGTGGTCGTAGTGCAGCGGCGCGCCGGCCAGGCCGAAGAACGAAACCCCCGCCGGCCAGCCCTTCACCGCCGCCCAGCCCAGCAGCGGCGGCGCGGCGCCGGCCCGGCCGCCGATGACGATGTTCTGCGGCGTGGCGCGCTTGAGCCAGCCGGTGTAGATGATGGCGTAGCCGATCAGCGACGCGAAGGTGAGCGCAGCGGTGAAGCCGTTGACGCGCCACGTCAGCAGGCCCATCGACAGCGCTCCGAGCAACAGCGCGAAGGCCAGCACCTGCGACGGCCGCAGCGACCCCACCGCCAGCGGGCGATGCTGCGTACGCGCCATCAGCACGTCGATGCGCTGGTCGAGCAGATGATTGATGGCCGCCGCCGACGCCGCTGCCAGCCAGATGCCGATCGCGCCCAGCACGATGCGTTCCCACGGCCAGTCTTCGCCAGGGCGGATGGCCAGGAACATGCCGATCACCGCCGTGAAAACGATCAAGGCCACCACCCGTGGCTTGGTCAGCTCCCAGTAGGCGGCGAACGGAATGGTCATTCCGGTGCCCGCAGGCGGGCCAGCAGGCCCACCAGGGTGAACAGCAGCAGCGCCGCGCCGGCGGTGTGCGCGGTGGCCACCCACAGCGGCAGGCCCAGCACGACGTTGCTGATGCCCAGCGCCACCTGCGCGGCCAGCAGCACCAGCAGCGTGCTGCCCCAGAACACCAAGCCCGGCGTGCGCAGCATGCGTATGCCCAGCACCGTCAGGTGGCCCGCCACCAGGATAGCCAGGAGGCGATGGCTCATCTGGATCGCGGCGCGGGCGGGGCCGTCCAGCACGCCGCCTTCGTAGTCCACGCCGATGCCGCGCCAAAGCACGAAGGCCTCGCCGTAGTCCTGCTCGGGCCACCACTGGCCCAGGCAGGTCGGGAAATCGGTACCGCAGGCGAGCGCAGCGTAATTGGCGCTGGTCCAGCCACCGAGCGCGATCTGCGCCACCAGCAGCACCAGCCCTATCCACAGCAGGCGCCGCAGACGGGGCGCCTCGGCCTGCACCAGCGCGCTGCCCGGCGTGGTGCGCCAGGCCAGCCAAGTCAGCAGCGACAGCGTCAGCAGGCCGCCCAGCAGGTGCGACATGACGATGATGGGCTTCACCAGCCAGATCACCGTCCACATGCCCAGTACGGCCTGGAAGACGATCACCATCAATATGAAGGTGCTCAGCCGCGCCGAGTCGGTGTTCGACCAGCGCATCGCCTGCACCAGCAGGATCAGTTCAGCCACCACCACCAGCCAGACAGACAGCACGTGGTTGGCCTGCATGCCCACGCCCATGTAGATCGGTATCGACAGCGCCACCAGTCCGGACGCAACCAGCACGCTGGCGACACCCAACGAACGTTTGCGCGCGGCCAGCAGCGCCAGCGCCAGCACCAGCACGCCCAGCAGAGCGGCAATGTGCCGGTGGAACTGTTCGCGCCAGGCCTTGCTCACTTCCACCACGCGCTCGTAGGAGGCGTTGGCGGCGCTGATTTCATGGTCCTGCGTGGGCCAGGTGGCCTTGCCGTAGCAGGTGGGCCAGTCCGGGCAGCTCAGGCCGGCGTTGGACAGGCGGACGAAGCCGCCGAACACGATCACGCACAGTGTCAGCAGCACGGCGACCCAGGCAAGGCGGTGGTAATGACGGGAGGGACTGCTCATTCGGGGCCTACTTCAACACACGTCCGAGATCCTTGCGCAGTCCCGAGGGGTTGAAGCCCGGGGCGTAGCGCAAGACGAGATAACCATTGGGATCGGCCAGGTAGACCGGCAGCGCATCGGCGCGAGCCTGGTCGGGCAGCAGCGCCTGCAGGCCGGGGCTGGGCTGCATGGCCACCAGACCGCTGAACTCCGGTGAACCCGCCGGCAAGGCGCCAAACCACAGCACCTTGAGCTTGTCGGCGTGGCGGCCTTCCGACACCCACACGCGCTGCAGCGATTGGAGCATCTGCAGGCACGGCGCGCCGCAGTCGGCCGGCGGCGCCACCACCACGTGCCAATGCCGCGACGTCGGCTGCCACTGCCACGGCGTGCCGTCGGCCAGCAGCAGCGCCACGGGGCGCAGGTCCGGGTAGGGGCTGAGCATCTCGCCGACGTTGCGGGTCTGGGTTGGCTTCCAGCCGCTGAAGAACAGCGTGGCGGCCACGCCGAAGCTGCCCAGGAACATGGCGGCCACCAGGAACAGGATGAAGCGCGAGCGGGTTTGGTTGGGCGTGTTCATGGGCGCCTGCGGAAGTTGAGCACAAGGAGGATGACGAAGGTGGCTATCGCCAGCCCGAACCACTGGACGGCGTAGCCGCGGTGTTTTTCCGGCGGCAGCGTGTTGGGCAGCAGCTCGAGGTCGCGCTCGTGGCCGATGGGCAGCGCCGGATCAAGGCGCAGCACCCGCGGCGCGAGCGGTCCCTCGAGCTTCCAGGCGGCGGACAACGCGCCGGTCTCCAGACGCGTCGCCAGCCAGCCCTGGCCATCGAGCTGTTCAACCACGCCCGGACCCATCGGCAGGCCCACGGACGGCGGTGGAACCAGCAGCCCCGCCAGTTCGAACTCACCCACCGGGCAGCTGGCACCCGGCAGTGCCCGGTTCGGCGCCAGCGGCAGCCAGCCCATGTCCACCAGCAGCGCCTGCCCCGACTCGGGCTGGAACGCGCAGTAAAGACGCATGCCCACCTGCGAACCCCGGCGCTGATTATCCAGCAGCAGGCGCGGTGTCGGCATGAAGAAACCCGCGCCCAGCACCTTCACCGGCGCCAGGCCCGCTTCACGCGACGCCGGGCCGAGCGCCCGGGCCGGTGCGGCAAGCGCCTCGGCGGCCTGCGCCAGCTGCGTGCGCTTGCTGTCCTCGCGGCCCAGCTGCCAGTGGCCGAGTGCAGCGAACGCCAGCACCAGGCACAGGCCCAGCAGGCTCAGCAGCAGTCGTCGATTCACGCCAAGCCTGCGCGGTGGGCGGATAATGCGTATTCACCCAGAACGCGGGCCATAGCCGTGCAAAAGCTGCTCATCATTGCCTTCCTGATCCTGATCCTCTGGAACCTCGGCGCCGGCCTGTATTACATGATGGTGGACAAAGGAAAGACCGACCGCACCGTGAAGTCGCTGACCTGGCGCATCGGGCT
>NZ_JAIBFH010000487.1 GCF_019459675.1 Arenimonas sp. | reverse complement strand
TCAATCCCTCGGGGTGGGGCCGGGGGGGGGGGTGGTGATCACCCCCGCCCTTTGCCCGTCCTCCCCCCCAACCCACCCCCCGCCCCCCCCGGGGGCCCAAGCCGCGCGCTTCCTGCGCGCGCTGCTCGACGACCTGCAGCGGCCGAACTGAGCGCCGTCCGCCGCGCTCAGTCCTCGGACACTTCGACCCGGTTGCGGCCGCGCCGCTTGGCGCTGTAGAGCGCCTGGTCGGCCCGCTGGAAGATGGCCTCGGGCTCGTCACGCCCCGCCACGCCCATGGCCAGGCCCACCGATACCGTCACCGGTGTCGGCAAGCCGGCACGGCAGGCTATGTCGTTGCGAATGCGCTCGACCACGGTGCGGGCGCCGGCCAACGGCGTGTTGGGCATGATCACCAGGAACTCCTCGCCGCCGTAGCGCACGGCGATGTCGCCGCCACGAACTCCGCGGGCGATTTCCTGGCCAACGATGCGCAGCACCCCGTCACCCGCCGCGTGGCCCAGGGTGTCGTTGATCCGCTTGAAAAAGTCGATGTCCAGCACGGCCACGGAGAAGGGCGTGTCCAGCGGCTGCGAGTTAGCGGCGATGTCCTGGCGCACCCTCTCCAGCCCGGTGCGGTTGAGCAGGCCGGTCAGTACGTCGGTGCTGGCTTCGACCTCGAGCTCGGTGTTTTGTGCCTCCAGCTGCCGCTGGTAGCGCAACAGGTCGCGGGTGATGAGCTCGCGCTCGGCCAGCTGGCGCTGGGCATCGAGGTTGCCGCGCCTGAGTTCGAGCAGCTGCACCGCCAGCCGCGCCAGCGCGCGCAGCGCATCGAGCTGCCGCGCATCGAGCTCGCGCGGCACCGTGTCCACCACGCACACCGTGCCCAGGGCATGCCCCGCCGGGGTCACCATGGGCGCCCCGGCGTAGAAGCGCAGGTGGTCTGGCCCGGTGACCTGGGGGTAATTCCGGAAGACCGCGTGCAGCGAGGCATCGTTGACCACCGTGACCTCGTCGGGCGTGCGGATGGCAACGTCGCAAAAGGCGATGCTGCGCGCGGTCTCTTCGCCCGCGATGCCCTCGGACGCCTTGAACCACTGGCGCTCCTCGTCCACGAACGTCATCACGGCCTGCGAAGTGCCGCAGACCAGGCGCGCCAGGGCGACGATGTCGTCGTAAGCCTGTTCGGGCAACGTGTCGAGGATACGGTAGCGCCGCAGCGCCGACAGGCGGTCAATCTCCTCGTCTGGGGGCAGCGGTGGTGGCGCGGCAGTGGTCGTGGCCTTCATTTCAAGCCCCTATCGTCCGAGCTGCAGTTTAGGCGCAGGCAGGGTCAACCAAGCCTGAATCGGAAACCCCGCCACGCCCACGCCGCCGCCAACACCGCCAGGAAAGCCTTGTAGGCCAGCAGGCTGGCCAATACCTGGCGCCAGATCGGGCCAGCCTCGATGGTGGTGCTGGCGATGGCAAAGCCCCAGCGGCCGGCGATGAAGCTGGCCGCGAAAGCCGCCACCAGCACCATCACGTCGAAGCGGCGGCGCGCGGGCGTGCGCTCCAGCGTGCGCGGGTAGTACCAGTAAAGCGCGCCCAGGATCGCGAACCACGGCAGGAACAGGATCAACGCGAGATCGGCGACGTCCGCCATCAGGAGCCCTCCTGCGCGAAGGCCGCCAGCGCAATGGCCACGTCCTCGATGTGGGTGCCGCCGGCAAGTTCACCTACCCGCTGCGCGCCAAGGTGCAGGCCCGCGCCGGCGACGTGGCGCAGCGTGACCGCACCGTCGCGCTTGAGCGCTGCGATGCACTCGCCCGCGTCGCGCGGTGAAGCATGCCCCACGCTCTGCATCAGCTCGGTGCCGTCGGCCGCCAGCAGCTTGAAATAGAACTGGCCGTCCTTCTCGCGGTACTGCTTGAACTGCGCAAGCGCCGACTTCGCCTTGGCGTCCGATTTGGCGGCGGCCTGCGTACGCAGGTCGCGCAGCCCCACCGCGTGGCGGAGCGCCTCGAGCAGCGGCGCGGCGATCTTGCGCGCCTTCAGCGCGCCTTCGCGCAGGATGGCTTCTATTTCCACCGGCTTGGCGATCAGCTCGTCGTAGCGGGCGCGCATCGGCGCCACCTCGGCATCGACGCGGTCGAACAGCGCCTGCTTGGCGTCGCCCCAGCCGATGCCATCGGCATAGGCTCGGGCGAAGGCGTCGGTTTGTTCGGGCGTGGCAAACGCCTGGTAGAGTTGGAACAGCGCCGAACCCTGGGTGTCCTTGGCCTCGCCGGGCGCGCGCGAGTCGGTGACGATCGAGAAGATCAGCTTCCTGAGCTCGGCCGGCGGCGCGAACAGCGGGATGGTGTTGTCGTAGCTCTTGCTCATCTTGCGGCCGTCCAGGCCCGGCAGCGTGGCCACCGACTCCTCGATGGCGGCTTCGGGCAGCACGAAATGTTCGCCGTAAACATGGTTGAAGCGCGCGCCGAAATCACGCGCCATCTCGATGTGCTGCACCTGGTCGCGACCCACCGGCACCGAGTGCGCCTTGAACAGCAGGATGTCGGCGGCCATCAGCACCGGGTACATGAACAGGCCGGCGCTGACGCCGGCGTCGTCGTCCTCGCCAGCGGCGCGGTTGCGGTCCACCGCCGCCTTGTAGGCGTGGGCGCGGTTGAGCAGGCCCTTGCCGGCCACGCCGGTCAGGAGCCAGGTGAGTTCGGTCACTTCGGGGATGTCGGACTGGCGGTAGAACCACACCTTGTCCGGCTCAAGCCCGCAGGCCAGCCAGCTGGCGGCGATTTCCAGCGTGGAGCGCTGCACCCGCGCCGGGTCAAACGTCTTGATCAGGGCGTGGTAGTCGGCCAGGAAATAGAAACTTTCCACCCCGGCCCGGCGGCTGGCCGCCACGGCCGGGCGAATGGCGCCGGCATAGTTGCCCAGGTGCGGAGTGCCCGAGGTGGTGATGCCGGTGAGGACGCGGGTAACGGGCATGGCGGGATCTGGTGGGGGATTGCCGCCATTCTAACGACTCGGGGCGCGTTAACCCCGTGAGTGCCGCCCGCCCGTTGGAAGCCTTGCCAACCCAAGGAGCACGCCCATGAAACGCCTCGCCGCCTCACTGCTCGCCCTGCTCGCCCTGGGCGCCCTGCCCGGCTGCGCCCGCGCCCAAACGCTGGTGGACCTGCAGGTGCTGGACCTGGATCGCCAGGAAACCCTGCCCCGCCACCCGCATCGGGGCCGCGACTACGTCGAGGGCCAGCCCGGCCATCGCTACGCCGTGGTGCTGCACAACCTCACCGGGGAGCGGATGCTGGCCGTGGTGTCGGTGGACGGCGTGAACGCCATCAGCGGTGAAACCGCCGGCAGCCAGCAGGCCGGCTATGTGCTGGCCCCTTGGCAGCGCATGGAGGTGCGCGGCTGGCGCAAGAACCTCTCGGAGGTCGCCGAGTTCCAGTTCACTTCGCTGGGCGACAGCTACGCGGCGCGCACCGGGCGCCCGGGCAACGTCGGGGTGATCGGCGTGGCGGCCTTCCGCGAGCGCCAGCGCCTGTACTCCCACTACGACCAGGCCCCTTCGGCCCCGATCGGCCGGGCCCAGGGCAAGGCCAGCGCCGAGTCCGCGGCGGCACCCTACGACAACCACGCCCGCCGCGAGCCCAGCCTGGCGTCGCGCCAGCAGCTGGGCACGGGCCATGGCCAGAGGCGCTGGGACGGTGCCACCACCACGCAGTTCGAACGCGCCAGCGCATCGCCCGACCAGGTGCTGTCGATCTGGTACGACTCCACCCAGGCGCTGGTGGCACGCGGCATCCTGCCGCGGCGCTGGAGCGACCCACATGGCCCGCACGGCGCGCCGGAAGCCTTTCCGATCGGCTTCGCGCCCGATCCCTGAGCGCTCCGGAAACCAACAGGCCGGGCGGTTACGCCCCGCCGGCCTGGCCCCCCCCGGAGCGGGGGG
>NZ_JAIBFH010000481.1 GCF_019459675.1 Arenimonas sp. | reverse complement strand
GGTTCGCCGACTCGTATTCAACGTGCGCCGTCGAGATCGTGATGCCGCGCGCCTTTTCTTCCGGCGCCGCGTCGATCTGGTCGTACGCCTTGAACTCGCCGCCGAAACGCTCGGCGCCGATCTTGGTCAGCGCGGCCGTCAGCGTGGTCTTGCCATGGTCGACGTGACCGATGGTGCCGACGTTGACGTGCGGCTTGGTGCGCTCGAACTTACTCTTTGCCATTGCGAGTTACCCGGTAAGAATAAAGGTTTGCTTCAACCCGGTGCCGCATTGGCGGCCCCGGGGATGGATGGTGCTCATCACAGGAATCGAACCTGCGACCTCTTCCTTACCAAGGAAGTGCTCTACCGACTGAGCTAGATGAGCGAATACGTGGTGGTGCGGTGGAACTTGTTCAACCCGGTGGAGCGGGAGACGGGGATCGAACCCGCATGATCAGCTTGGAAGGCTGAGGTTCTACCATTGAACTACTCCCGCCCTGCGCTGCTTCCGTTACCGGTTACTTCGCGAAGCTGGTGGAGGGAGGTGGATTCGAACCACCGAAGGCGTGAGCCAGCAGATTTACAGTCTGCCCCCGTTGGCCGCTTGGGTATCCCTCCAGCAAGGAGCCGCCAATTTTCACGGCCGCGGCGACAAATGTCAACGCCCTTCGTGCAATTAAGTTCCAGGATCAGACATTGAAGCGGAAATGCAGCACGTCGCCCTCCTGCACCACGTACTCTTTTCCCTCCAGGCGCAGCCTGCCGGCGTCCCGGGCGCCCGATTCCCCGCGATATTTGATGAAGTCGTCGAAGGCGATGGTCTCGGCCCGGATGAAGCCCTTCTCGAAGTCCGTGTGGATCACCGCGGCCGCCTGCGGCGCAGTGGCGCCCTTGTGGACCTGCCAGGCGCGCACTTCCTTCACGCCGGCGGTGAAATAGGTCTGCATGCCCAGCAGGGCGTAGCCGGCGCGGATGACGCGGTTCAGGCCCGGCTCGGACAGGCCCATCTCGGCCAGGAACTCGGCGCGATCGGCGTCCTCCAGCTGCGACATCTCTTCCTCGATGGCCGCGCTGACCGGCACCACCTGGGCGCCCTCGGCCTCGGCGCGGGCCCGCACCAGGTCCAGCATCGGGTTGTTCTCGAAACCGTCCTCCAGCACGTTCGCAACGTACATCACCGGCTTGAGGGTCATCAGGAACAGGTCCCGGACCACGGCCCGGTCCTCGGCGCTCAGGCCCAGGGCCCGGGCCGGCTTGCCGGCGTCGAGGCCTTCGCGAACGCGGGAAAGCACCTCTTTCCGGACGATAGCGTCTTTATTGCCGGTTTTGGCCTCACGTTCGGCGCGGTTGAGCGATTTTTCCACCGAATCCAGGTCCGCCAGCGCCAGCTCCAGGTCGATCACCTCGATATCGGCGATGGGGTCGATCTTGCCGGACACATGGATGATGTCCGTGTTCTCGAAGCAGCGCACCACGTGGGCGATGGCGTCCACCTCGCGGATATGGGCCAGGAACTTGTTGCCCAGGCCCTCACCCTTCGACGCTCCGGCGACCAGGCCGGCAATGTCCACGAACTCGAAGGACGTGGCGATGGTCTTCTGCGGCTTGACGATCTCGGCCAGCTGCGCGAGGCGCGGGTCGGGCACCGGCACCACGCCGGTGTTGGGCTCGATGGTGCAGAACGGGAAGTTGGCCGCGGCGATGCCCGCCTTGGTCAGCGCGTTGAAAAGGGTCGACTTGCCGACGTTCGGCAGGCCGACGATGCCGCATTTGATGCCCATGGTGACTACTTCCGGTTCGCGAATCCTCAGGCGGCAGCGGGCGGGGCCGGCTGCCGCGTGCGGACTCAGGGTTTGGGGGTGTGCAGGCGTTTCATGGCCTCGGCGAAATCGCCGTTGACCGCCAGCGGCATGACGCCCAGGGCGTCGTCGATGGCGCGCAGCATGCTGGCCTCGTCGTCCTTGCCGGGACGCCCCAGGACCCAGGGGGTGACTTTGTCCTTGTGGCCGGGATGGCCGATGCCGATCCGCAGGCGGTGGAACTTGCCGTGGCCCAGGTGCTGGATGGTGTCGCGCAACCCGTTCTGTCCGCCGTGGCCGCCGTCGAACTTCAGGCGCGCGGTGCCGGTGTCGAGGTCGAGTTCGTCATGGGCCAGCAGGGCCTCTTCGGGATCGATTTTCCAGTAGCGCAGTGCCGCCGAGACCGACCGGCCGGAGGCATTCATGAAAGTGGCCGGGCGCAGCAGCCAGACGGTGCGGCCCGCGAGGTCGATCTTTGCGGTTTCACCAAACAGCTTGGATTCCAGCCCGAAACGCACCCCGGCCTGGCTGGCGAGGGCGTCCAGAAACCAGAACCCGGCGTTGTGCCGGGTTCGGGCGTATTCGGCACCGGGATTGCCCAGGCCGACGATGAGGCGGAGTCCAGCCACGTCGGAGTATCTCGACGCCAGCGGCCCGCCCGGAGGCGGGACGCTGGCCCGGGATTACTTCTTCTTCGGCGCGGCAGCAGGCGCCGCGTCGGGCTTGGCCACCTTGGCGGCCGGGACGTCGGCGGAAGCCGCGGCCGGCTCGGGCTCGGCTTCGACGCGGGCATGCTTGGCGATGACGACGGCCAGGTCATGTTCCTTGCCGGCGTGCACGAGCGCCGGCAGGCTGACGCCCTTGGGCATGACCAGCTGCGACAGGTGGATGATGTCGCCCAGGGCCAGTTCGGCCAGATCGACCTCGATGAACTCCGGCAGGTCGCGCGGCAGGCAGCTGACTTCGACTTCGTTGAGCTCGTGGGTGACCACGACGCCCGCGGTCTTGCCGGCCGGCGAGGTTTCCTGGTTCACGAAGTGCAGCGGCACCTTGGCGCGCAGGGCTTCGTTCTCGCTCACGCGCAGGAAGTCCAGGTGCAGGATCTGCTGCTTGAACGGATGGCGCTGCATGTCACGCAGCAGGACCTTCTCGGCCTTGCCGTCGATGCTCAGCTCGAGGATGGCCGAGTAGAACCATTCGTTCTGGCTGGCGACCCAGAGGTGGTTGTGCTCGACCTGGACGCTCTGCGGCTCCTGGTGGGCGCCGTAGACGATGGCCGGGACCTGGCCGCTGTGACGGAGGCGGCGGCTCGCACCTTTGCCCTCGACTTTGCGGCTGGTGGCCGTGATGTTGTGGATGGTTGCCATGTGGGTGTTGCCTTCTGAAAAGTGATGCGCTTTTGGCGCTTTCCACGGTGCCCGCGACCAGGCCCCGCGTCGTTCCCGGTGCGGGAATCGGGGATCGGCACTCGCGAATGCCGATCCCGGATCCCCGCCCCGCCCTGCTTCAGTCCACGTAGAGCGAACTGACCGATTCACC
>NZ_JAIBFH010000476.1 GCF_019459675.1 Arenimonas sp. | reverse complement strand
GGGGGGGGCGGGCGGGGCCGCCGGACGGCGCCCTGGGGCCCCCCACCCACCCCCCCCCCAAACCGGGGGCCGGGGGTGGGGCGCCCCCCGTCGTGTCAGCCGATGTCGCGGCGTGGCGTCAGCCGATGCCCAGCTGCGCCATCAGTGCGGCGCGGTCCAGGTTCTGGCTGTCGCTGTCGCAGCGGCCGCGGTACTCGAACTGGCCCGACTCCAGGCCACGGCCCGACACCACCACCCGGTGCGGAATGCCGATCAGCTCGATATCGCCGAACATCACGCCCGGGCGCAGGCCGCGGTCGTCGATGACCGTGTCCAGGCCAGCGGCCTTGAACTCGGCATACAGGGCGTTCGCCGCCTCGACCACGGCCGGGTCGTTCTTGGGGTTGATGATGCAGACGGCCACCTGCCAGGGCGCCATCGGCGCCGGCCAGCAGATGCCGCTGGCGTCGTTGTTCTGCTCGATGGCGGCCGCGACGATGCGCGACACGCCAATGCCGTAGCAGCCCATGTGCATCACCTGGGCCTTGCCCTCGGCGTCCAGCACGGTGGCCTTCATGGCCTCGGCGTACTTCTGCCCCAGCTGGAACACGTGGCCCACTTCGATGCCGCGGGCGATGCGCAGCGTGCCCTGGCCGTCGGGCGACGGGTCGCCTTCCACCACGTTGCGCAGGTCGGCCACCAGGGCCGGTTCGGGCAGGTCGCGGCCCCAGTTCACGCCGGACAGGTGGAAGCCCTTGCGGTTGGCGCCCACCACGAAGTCGGCCATGGCGGCCACGCTGCGGTCGGCGATCACGGTGATGGGCTTGAGCGGGTTCACCGGGCCCAGGAAGCCGGGCTCGCTGCCCAGGAATTCGGTGAGCTCGGCTTCGGTGGCCAGGCGGTAGTCGGCCAGGCCGGGCAGCTTGGCCAGCTTGATCTCGTTGACCATGTGGTCGCCGCGCACCAGGGCCAGCACGAAGCCCTGTTCGCCCATCATCGCCACCGACTTGACGGTGCGGCGCAGCTCGATGCCCATCAGCTTGGCCACTTCCTCGCAGGTGCGCTGCCAGGGCGTGGTGACGTCGGCCATCGCTTCGGCCGCCGCCGGGCGCGCGCCGGGCGACACGGCCTCGGCCATCTCGACGTTGGCGGCGTACTGGCTGCCGTCGGAGAAGGCGATGGCGTCTTCGCCCGAATCGGCCAGCACGTGGAATTCGTGCGAGGCGGTGCCGCCGATGGCGCCGGTGTCGGCGTTCACCGCGCGGAACACCAGGCCCAGGCGGGTGAAGATGCGGGTGTAGGCGTCGTACATCGCCTGGTAGGTGGCGGCCAGGCTGTCGTGGCCCAGGTGGAAGCTGTAGGCGTCTTTCATGAGGAACTCGCGCGCGCGCATCACGCCGAAGCGCGGCCGGATCTCGTCGCGGAACTTGGTCTGGATCTGGTAGAAGTTGAGCGGCAGCTGCTTGTAGCTGCGCAGCTCGTTGCGCGCGAAGTCGGTGATGACTTCCTCGTGCGTGGGGCCGTAGCAGAACTCGCCGTCCTTGCGGTCCTTGATCTTGAGCAGCTGGCCGCCGAACTTTTCCCAGCGGCCGGTTTCTTCCCACAGCTCGCGCGGCTGGATGGACGGCATCAGCAGTTCGATGGCGCCGGCGCGGTCCATTTCCTCGCGCACCACCGCTTCAACGCGGCGCAGCACCCGCAGGCCCAGCGGGCTCCAGGTGTACAGGCCCGAGGCCAGCTTGCGGATCATGCCGGTGCGCAGCATCAGCTGGTGGCTGACCACTTCGGCGTCGGCGGGGGTTTCCTTGCTGGTGTTGAGGTGGAACTGGGAAAGACGCATTGAAAGGACCGGCCGCAGGGTGGGCCGCCATTGTAGCGGCGGCGCGGTCGCTCCGCCCCGGCCGGTGCGGCCGGGCCTGGAACCCTGGGTCGCTCAGCCCTCGGGCGGGCAGAAAGCGGTGACCTGGCGCTTGGCGAGCTCGGTCTCGGCGGCGCGTTCGTCCGGCGTTATGACTTCAAGTTCGCCGTCCCCGTTCTTGTCCCGGCGCAGCACCTTGTCCGAGGCGTACATTTCGACGCTCAGCTTGGCGCGCTCGCAGGCGATTTCGTTCTCGGTCTTGGGCTTCGGCGGCGCGGCCGGCAGGGCGGGGTCGCGCCCGTCCACCTTGCGCTGCTCGCCCTTGTTCGGGTCGATCTGGCTGTAGGAATTGGTGCCGTCGGCGTTGGTGGTCTTGTAGACGGTGGTTTCCTGCGCGAAAAGCAGGCCGGGCGCCAACGCTAGCGAGAGGGCGATCAACAGGGACGGGCGGGACATGGCGGACTCCGGGGGTGGGTCGGGGGGGGCGTGCAGCGCCCGTGATACCACCCCCGTCCCGGGCCTGCAAGGCACGGCGATGCACGTGGCCCTCGCTGCTATGGGCTGATTCAGGGAGCCGCTACACTGGCGGCCATGGAACCCAACGACGAACCGGGCCCGGCCAAAGGCCGTGGCATCTACCTGCTGCCCAACCTGCTGACCACGGGCGGCCTGTTCGCGGGCTTCTACGCGATCCTGGCGGCCGCCAGCGGAAACTTCGAAAACGCCTGCATCGCCGTGTTCGTGGCCGCGATGTTCGATGGCCTGGACGGACGGGTGGCGCGCATGACCGGCACCACCAGCGACTTCGGCGTGCAGTACGACTCCCTGGCCGACCTGGTGAGCTTCGGCATGGCGCCGTCGCTGGTGATGTACCACTGGGCCCTGGTGGGCTTCCGCGCCGACGGCCCGGTGCTGGCCAAGGTCGGCTGGGCCGCGGCGTTCCTTTACGCCGCCTGCGCCGCGCTGCGGCTGGCGCGCTTCAACACCCAGGTGGGCTCGACCGACAAGCGCTGGTTCATCGGCCTGGCCAGCCCGGCCGCGGCTGGCCTGGTGGTGTCGTTCGTTTGGGCCATGAACACGTTTGGCTTCAGCGGCCAGGGCCTGCGCTGGCTGGCGCTGGCAGTGACGGTGTCGGCGGGACTGCTGATGGTCAGCCGCATCAAGTACTTCAGCTTCAAGGGCTTCCCCAAGGGCGAACGGGTGCCGTTCTTCGTGCTGCTGCTGATCGTGCTGGGGATCGCGGCGCTGTTCATCGCCCAGGCCAAGGGCCTGCTGGCCATCGCGGTGGCCTACACGCTGTCGGGCCCGGCCTGGTGGGCGTGGACCCGGCTGCGGCGCAAGAGCGCGGCATGAGCTGGAATCCGCAGCAGCAGGCCATGCTGTCGGCGATGGGCTACACGCTTTATCGCCAGGCCGGCGCGGCACCGGAAGCCGATGCAGTCCCGCCGCAGGCGGCGGTTCCGGCGCGCGCTTCCGACCGCCTGCTGCAGGCGCTGGTCCGCGCGGCCGGTGGTCGCGACCTGGCCGCGCTGGGGCTGCCACCGATGGAACAGCTGCGCGCCAGCGGCGCCGCCAAGCGTGCGCTCTGGCCCCGGCTGCGGGCGCTGCGCCGCAGTCGCTGAGCCATGAGCGCCCGTCCCGCCCCCGGCACCCAGGTCCGGCCGATGAAGCAGCTGGACATCGATGCCGTCGCGGCCATCGAGAACCGCTCGTACGTCTTCCCGTGGACCCCCGGCATCTTCCGCGACTGCCTGCGCGCCGGGCACCAGTGCTGGGTGCTGGAGGCCGGCACCCAGCTGCTGGGCTACGGCGTGCTTAGCGCCGCCGCCGGCGAGGCGCATATCCTCAACATCTGCATCGCCCCGGAATACCAGGGCCGCGGCCACGGCCGTCGCCTGTTGCGCCGCCTGGTGGACCTGGCGCGCTGGCACAAGGTCCAGCAGGTTTTCCTGGAGGTGCGTCCCTCCAACCCGGCCGCCATTGCGCTGTACCGGGACGAAGGCTTCAACGAGATCGGCCAGCGGCCCAACTACTACCCCGCCGCGAAGGGGCGCGAGGACGCCATCGTGATGGCGCTGGAGCTGCTGCCGCCCGACGGCTCGCTGCAGTGGCCGCCGCCGGACTGAATCAGCCCAGCTTGGCCCGCTGCTCCGCCAGCGCCGCCCGCTGTGCGTTCCACTCGACCAGGCGCGTACGCTCCTGGTCCACCACGGCGGCCGGGGCATTGGCCACGAAGGTGTCGCTGGACAGTTTGCCTTCGCACTTGGCGATCTCCACCGCGATGCGCTTGAGCTCCTTGTCCAGGCGCGCGGTTTCGGCGCCCAGGTCGATCAGGCCCTCCAGCGGGATCAGCAGCTTCAGGCCGCCCAGCAGCGCAGCGGCGGACGCGGGCGCATCGCCCGTGGTCCAGGCGATGGATTCGAGCTTGGCCAGGAAGGTGAGCGCCGCGCCGTGGCGCTCCACGCGCGCGCGGTCTTCGTCGTTGCCGTCCTGCAGCAGCAGCGGCACGGCCTTGGCCGGCGAGATGCCCATCTGGCTGCGGATCGAGCGCAGCTGGGTGACGGCCGACTTGAGCCACTCGATGTCGGTGGCCGCGGTGGCGTCCAGCAGTGACTCGTCGAACTCGGGGTAGGCCTGGGTGCTGATGCTGTTGCCGGTGATGCCCAGGTGCGGCGTTACCGCGTGCCAGATTTCCTCGGTGACGAAGGGCGTCAGCGGGTGCATCGCGCGCAGCAGGGTTTCGAGCACGTACAGCAGCGTGTGGCGGGTGCTGTCGGCGGCGGCCTTGTCGTCGCCCCACAGCGCGGGCTTGGCCAGCTCCAGCGACCAGTCGCAGTACTCGTTCCAGGCAAATTCGTACAGCGCCTGCGACGCCAGGTCGAAGCGGTAGTCGGCGTAGCCGGCCTGCACGTCGCGCACCATGTGCTGCAGGCGGTGCAGGATCCAGCGCTCGGCGTCGGTTTTCGGCTGGGGCGTGCCGGTGGCGGTGAAGCCTTCGCAGTTCATCAGCACGAAGCGCGCGGCGTTCCACAGCTTGTTGCAGAAGTTCTTGTAGCCCTCGCAGCGCTGCAGGTCGAACTTGATGGCGCGGCCGTGGGTGGCCAGCGAGGCGAAGGTGAAGCGCAGCGCGTCGGCGCCGAAGGCGGCGATGCCTTCCGGGTATTCCTTGCGCGTGGCTTTTTCGATCTTGGGCGCGTCGGTGGGCTTCATCAGGCCGCCGGTGCGCTTGGCCACCAGCGCGTCGGCGGTGATGCCGTCGATGAGGTCGATGGGGTCGAGCACGTTGCCCTTGGACTTGGACATCTTCTGGCCGTCGCGGTCGCGCACCAGGCCGGTGATGTAGACCTCCTTGAACGGCACTTCGCCGGTGAAGTGTTCGGTCATCATGATCATCCGGGCCACCCAGAAGAAAATGATGTCGAAGCCGGTGACCAGCACCGAGGTCGGCAGGCGCTGCGCATAGCCCAGCCGGTCCATGGCCTCGGGGTCCGGCCAGCCCAGCGTGCTGTGCGACCAGAGGGCCGAGGAGAACCAGGTTTCCAGCACGTCGTTGTCGCGCACCAGCACCACGCCGGCGCCGAGCTCGAAGCGCTGGCGCACTTCCGCCTCGTCCAGGCCCACGTAGACCTTGCCGGCCGCGTCGTACCAGGCCGGGATGCGATGGCCCCACCAGAGCTGGCGGCTGATGCACCAGTCCTGGATGTTGCCCATCCAGTGGCGGTAGGTGTTGATCCAGTTCTCGGGCACGAAACGCACCTTGCCCGACTCCACCAGCTCCAGGCCGCGCTCGGCGAACTTGTCCATGCGCACGAACCATTGGTCGGTGAGGTAGGGCTCGATCACCTGGCCGGTGCGGTCGCCGCGCGGCACCTGCAGCTTGTGCTTCTTTTCCTCCACCAGCAGGCCCAGGGCTTCCAGGTCGGCCAGCACCACTTTGCGGGCGGCGTAGCGGTCCAGGCCGCGATATTTCTCCGGCGCGTTGCCGTTGATGGCCGCCTCGGGCGTAAGGATGTTGATCAGCGGAAGGTCGTGGCGCTGGCCCACGGCGTAGTCGTTGAAGTCGTGCGCGGGCGTGACCTTCACCACGCCGGTGCCGAATTCGCGGTCGACGTAGTCGTCGGCGATGATCGGGATCTCGCGGTCGCTCAGCGGCAGGCGCACGGTCTTGCCGACCAGGTGGGCGTAGCGCTCGTCTTCCGGGTGCACCATCACGGCGGTGTCGCCCAGCATGGTTTCGGGGCGCGTGGTGGCCACCACCAGCGAGCCGCTGCCGTCGGCCAGCGGGTAGCTGATGGACCACAGCTTGCCGTCTTCTTCTTCGCTCACCACTTCCAGGTCGGAGATGGCGGTCTTGAGCACGGGGTCCCAGTTCACCAGGCGCTGGCCGCGATAGATCAGGTCGTTGTCGAACAGGCGCACGAAGGTTTCCAGCACGGCGCGGCTGGGGCCCGGGTCCATGGTGAAGGTTTCGCGACTCCAGTCACCCGAGGCGCCCATGCGGCGCATCTGGCGGGTGATGGTGTCGCCCGATTCCTGCTTCCAGTCCCACACTTTTTCGATGAACTTGTCGCGGCCCAGCGAATCACGCGTTTCGCCCTTGCCCTCGAGGGCGAGGTTGCGCGACACCACCATTTCGGTGGCGATGCCGGCGTGGTCGGTGCCCACCTGCCAGAGGGTGTCGAAGCCCTTCATGCGGTGGTAGCGCACCAGGGCGTCCATCAGGGTGTGCTGGAAGGCGTGGCCCATGTGCAGGGTGCCGGTGACGTTGGGCGGCGGCAGCATGATGGTGTACGCGGGGCCGGTGCCCGAGGGCTTGAAGCAGCCGGTGGATTCCCAGTGGGCATACCACTTGGTCTCGAAGGTCTGGGGCTCGAAGCTCTTTTCCATGGGGCACTCAATGCAACCGCCCGGCGCAGGGCCGGGCCGAAGGGGCGGGGAATAGCCCAAATCCTACCAAATCAGTTGCTTGGCGGCGAGAAGCGCGTGCGCCGTGCGCACGACATGCGGCTGTACGGCGAGCGCCGCCCCACACACAGGGGTCACCTGCCCGGCGTCTTGCTAAGCGCCATCCCTGGCAGCAAACGCCGGCCGTTTCGGACTCCTGTCCTCCACTTCAGGTAACCCCTGTGTGTGTGCCGTCGCCCCGATCCGCGCAGGCACACCGCAGCAAGATCAAGAGCCAGCTTCCGGCAAGGCCAGGCTGTGCGCACATCGACCCCGTGCGCAGACTTCAGCGCTTCAAGCGTGTTGTCCAATGGCTAGCGGAATGTCCGATTCCGGCCAGGAGCGGACATCAGCGCCAGGGAGACAACACCCGAGTGACGCCTTGCCGCGCAGGACTGAGTTCAGAACTCAGTCCTGATGGGGCGAACTCGGATTGGACGACTTTCCATGCAGCACTCTAGTGCTTGAGATCCTGATTGATCGGCCACAGCATGCGGCCGTCCGTCACTCCCAAGCCAGCATAGTCAGCGTTGTCGACCGCCGACTTCGGCACCGTGAAAGTGAGGCCTCTGAGCACGACTTTGCGATTCTTTTCATCCAGTCTAACGCTTGTCGGAATGCGCGCTTCGTAAGTGATGGTTGCCTTGCCACCTTCTGGATCACGGAGTGTCGTAACCACCCGGACAGTAGGGGAAACCACTTCAGTGGTGGAATTCACAGCCGCTTCGGGAT
>NZ_JAIBFH010000474.1 GCF_019459675.1 Arenimonas sp. | reverse complement strand
CCGGCATCGCCGACGCCGGCGACCCGCTGGCGCTGGCGCCCCTGCCCCTGGCGCTGCCGGCGGGAAACTACCGCCTGTCGCCCCATTCCCCCGTCAGGATCGATCCGGGCCAGGCCCTGCTGGGCTGGGGCCTGGGTGCTTACCGGTTCGACCGCTACCTCAAGCCCGCGCGCGAGCCTGCGCGGCTGGTGCTGGACGAGTCGAAGGCCGACCACGCCGAAGCCTTCGCGATGCTCAAGGCCAGCACCCTGGTGCGCGACCTGATCAACACGCCCACCGAACACATGGGCCCGGCCGAGATCGAGGGCGTGGCCGCGCGGCTGGCCCAGGCCTACGGCGGTGACCTGACCGTGATCGAAGGCGAATCGCTGCTCAAGCACAACTTCCCCGCCATCCACGCCGTCGGCCGGGCCAGCCACCGCGCGCCGCGCCTGATCGAACTGCACTGGGGCGACCCGACGCACCCGGCGCTGGCCATCGTCGGCAAGGGCGTGTGCTTCGACACCGGCGGCCTGAACATCAAGGGCGGCGACGGCATGCGCAACATGAAGAAGGACATGGGCGGCGCCGCCCACGCCCTGGGCCTGGCCCAGCTGGTGATGGGCCTGAAGCTGCCTGTGCGCCTGCACCTGCTGGTGCCCGCGGTGGAAAACGCCATCGGCCCCGATGCGTTCCGGCCGGGCGAAGTGCTGGCCACCCGCCAGGGCCTGAGCGTGGAGGTGGACAACACCGACGCCGAAGGCCGGCTGGTGCTGTGCGACGCCCTCACGTACGCCGCCGAGGCCAAGCCGGGCCTGATCATGGATTTCGCCACGCTGACCGGCGCCGCGCGCATCGCGCTGGGCCCGGACCTGCCGGCGCTGTTCTGCAGCGACGACGCGCTGGCCGCCGACTACCTGGCCGCGGGCCAGCAGGCGCGCGACCCGCTGTGGCGCATGCCGCTGTGGCGCCCGTACCTGAGCTACCTCAAGTCCAACATCGCCGACGTGGCCAATTCGGGTCCGTCGCGCATGGCCGGCTGCATTACGGCCGCGCTTTACCTCGAACGCTTCGTGCCCGAGGGCCAGGCCTGGACGCACGTGGACGTGTATTCCTGGAACGACACCGACCGCCCGGGCAAGCCCGCCGGCGGCGAGGCGCAGGGGCTGCGCGCCGCGTGGCAGCTGCTCAAGGCCCGTTTCGCCAAGAAGTGACAACCGGCAGTACCCGGCGGGACGCCCCGCGGCTCACAATCCCCTGACCCCGGCCGTCGCAGACTGCGCCGGCCTTGTCTTGGAGCGCACCATGGATTCGTCGCAGGACCTGCTCAAACAGCTGCACATCGACCGCCGGCCCGCCGCGAACAAGCGCCGTCCGCGCTGGCTGGTGCCGGTTGCGGTGGGCGCGATCATCGTGGCGCTGGGCGTGGTCTTTTCGTCCACTCGCCCCGTGACGGTGGAGACCGCGCAGGCGCGGGCCGCCGCCGAACTGGGCACCGCCTCGGTGCTGGACGCCTCGGGCTACGTCACCGCGCGGCGCATCGCCACGGTGTCGTCCAAGATCACCGGCAAGGTCCGCGAGGTGCTGATCGAAGAGGGCCAGCGCGTGGCCGAGGGCGAAGTGCTGGCCTACCTGGACCCGGCCGACGCCGAGGCCCAGCGCGACCTGGCCGGCGCCCAGCTGGCCTCGTCCCGCTCGCAGCTGGCCGAGGCCCAGGCCCAGCTCACGCTCGCCAACCAGACGCTCAAGCGCCAGAAGGAACTCGCCGACCGCCAGCTGGTGGCCGCCTCGTCGCTCGACGCGGCCATCGCCGACCGCGATTCGCGCGCCGCCCGCCTCAACAGCCTGCAGCGCGCGGTGCGCGTGGCCCAGGACCAGTTGGCCATCACCGAACTGAGCGTGGACAACACCATCATCCGCGCCCCGTTTGCCGGCGTCATCGTCGCCAAGGCCGCTCAGCCGGGCGAGATGATTTCACCCATCAGCGCCGGCGGCGGCTCCATCCGCACCGGCATCGGCACCCTGGTGGACATGGATTCGCTGGAAGTGCAGGTGGACGTCAACGAGGCCTACATCGGTCGGGTGACGCCGAAGATGCCGGTCGAGGCCGTGCTGAACGCCTATCCGGACTGGAAGATCCCGGCCGAGGTGATCGCCATCGTGCCCACCGCCGACCGCAGCAAGGCCACGGTGAAGGTGCGCATCGCCCTGACGTCCAAGGACACCCGCATCGTGCCCGACATGGGCGTGCGCGTGAGCTTCCTGGACGAGGCCAAGCCCGACGCCGCGCCGCTGGCCGGCGCCTTCGTGCCCGAGCGCGCGGTGGTGACCGTGGACGGGGCTTCGCACGTGTTCACCGTGGCGGAGGGCCGCGCCACCCGCGTGGCCGTGACGCTGGGCGAAAAGCGCGACGCCGACCAGCAGGTGCTCACCGGCCTGGCCGGCGGCGAGACCGTAGTGCTGTCGCCGTCGGAAAAACTCGGCGACGGTGACAAGGTCGCGGTGAAGTAAGCCCATGGCCAGGACCCTTGTCGAAATCCGCGGCCTCACCAAGGCCTACGTGCGCGGCAAGCAGCGCGTGGAAGTCCTGCACGGCATCAACCTGGACATCCCCGAAGGGGACTTCGTGGCGCTGATGGGTCCCTCGGGTTCGGGCAAGACCACCCTGCTCAACCTGATCGGCGGGCTGGACTCGCCCAGCGACGGGCTGCTGAGGGTGGACGGCCAGCGCATCGACGACCTGGGCAGCGACCAGCTGGCGGCGTGGCGCGCCAACACGGTGGGCTTCATCTTCCAGAGCTACAACCTGATGCCGGTGCTGACCGCGCAGAAGAACGTCGAGCTGCCGCTGCTGCTGACCGAGATGTCGGCCGGCGAGCGCGCGCGCCGGGCCAGCGTGGCGCTCAAGCTGGTGGGCCTGGACGATCGCGCCAGGCACAAACCCAACGAACTGTCGGGCGGCCAGCAGCAGCGCGTGGCCATCGCCCGCGCGCTGGTGTCCGACCCGCGCATCCTGATCTGCGACGAACCCACGGGCGACCTCGACCGCAAGACCGCCGACGAGGTGCTGGTGCTGCTGCAGCAGCTCAACCGCGAGTTCGGAAAAACCATCGTGATGGTCACCCACGACCCGAAGGCGGCCGAATACGCCAGCCGCACCGTGCACCTGGACAAGGGCACGCTGGTTGACGAAGCGCCGGCGCACTGAGCCATGAAGTACCTCGGGCTGATCTGGGCGGGACTGTTCCGGAAGAAACTCCGGACCACGCTCACGCTGTTCTCGCTGGTGTGCGCCTTCGTGCTGCTGGGCCTGCTGCAGGCGGTGAACTCGCTGTTCAACGGCGGCGCCGACTTCCTGGGCGCCAACCGGCTGATCACCCAGGCCCGCACCAGCTTCACCCAGCCGCTGCCGATGCGGCTGATGCCGCAGATCGAAGCCATTCCCGGCGTGGCGCGGGTGTCGCACTCGCAGTTCTTCGGCGGCGTCTACCAGGACCCGCGCAACTTCTTCCCGCAGTTCGCGGTGAACCCGCAGCGCCTGCGCGACACCTACCCCGAGTGGGTGATGGACGAGGACAGCTGGCGCCGCTTCATCACCACCCGCACCAGCACCATCGTCGGCCGCAACCTGGCCGACAAGTTCGGCTGGAAGGTGGGCGACGTGATCCCGCTCACCTCCTTCATCTGGACCAAAACCGACGGCACGCGGGTTTGGGAGTGGGAAGTGGCCGGCATCTTCGACGGCCGCGACGACGAGTGGCAGAAGCGCGCCGGCCTGATGTACCTCAACTACGGCCAGTTCGACGAAGGCCGCGCCGGCGGCAAGGGCCTGGCGGGCGTGTTCGTGGTGATGGTGGACGACCCGGACGCGTCCGAACGGGTGGCGGCGCTGATCGACGAGAAATTCGAGAATTCCCCCGATGAAACCAAGTCCCAGAGTGAGCAGGAGTTCCAGCTGGGCTTCGCGCGCCAGCTGGGCGACATCGGCCTGATCGTGAACCTGATCACCAGCGCGGTGTTCTTCTCGATCCTGTTCCTCACCGGGGTGAGCATGTCCCAGGGCGTGCGCGAGCGCGTGCCGGAGCTGGCGGTGCTCAAGGTGCTGGGCTTCACCGACCGATCGGTGATGGGCCTGGTGCTGGCCGAAGCCTTCCTGCTTTGTTTCCTGGGCGCACTGGCCGGCATGCTGCTGGCGAGCTTCTCCACCCGGTTCCTGCCGGCCGAATTCCCGATTGAAACCGACCTGCGGGTGTGGGCCATCGCCGGAATAAGCGTGCTGGTGCTGACCGTGCTGGTGGGCGTGCCGCCGGCGCTGCACGCGCTGCGCATCAAGATCGTCGACGCACTGGCGGGCCGCTGATGAGCACGTATACCCAGGTGCGCGAGATAGTGATGATGAACCTGCGCAGCGTGCCCCAGCGCCTGGGCGCATCGCTGGTGATCGTGATCGGCATCGCCGGCGTGGTCGGGGTGATGGTGGCGCTGCTGTCGATGTCGGCGGGCCTGGAGAAAACCCTCAGCGGCACCGGCAGCGACGACCGCGTGGTGGTGACGCGCGGCGGCTCCAACGGCGAACTGGCCAGCTTCCTGGACCGCGCCTCGGGCACGCTGGTGAAGCAGGACCCGGCCATCGCCCGCGGCGCCGACGGCCTGCCGCTGGCGTCGGGCGAGATCATCATCATCACCGAGGTGCCGCGCTTCGGGCAGAAGACCGGCGCCAACGTGACGCTGCGCGGGGTCGAGCCGGTGGGCTTCACCATCCGGCCGGAGCTCCGCATCGTGCAAGGCCGCAAGTTCCGCCCGGGCCTGCGCGAGATCATCGTCGGCGAGGCGGCCAGCAATCAGTTTGCGGGCCTGGATGTCGGCACGCCCCTGCGTTTCCGTGGCTCCACCTGGACCGTGGTGGGCGTGTTTTCCCCCGGCGGCGACGCGCACGAGTCCGAGCTGGGCACCGACACCGAACGGGCGCAGTCGGCCTTCACCCGCAGCGGCTACTCGTCCGTGCTGGCCAAGCTGGCCAGCACCGATGGCTTCGAGCCGATGAAAGAGCGCCTGACCAGGAACCCCCAGCTCAACGTGGACGTCAAGACCGAGCGCGATTTCTTCAGTGGCCAGTCCGGCACGCTGACCACGGTGATCGGCGTGCTGGCCGGCTTCGTGGCCCTGGTGATGGCCATCGGCGCCACCTTCGGCGCGCTCAATACGATGTATTCGGCGGTGTCGGCGCGCACCGCCGAAATCGGCACCCTGCGTGCGCTGGGCTTCGGCGCGATGCCGGTGATCGCCTCGGTGATGGCCGAGGCGCTGGCCCTGGCCATTTCCGGCGGCGTGCTGGGCGCGCTGCTGGCCTACGTACTCTTCAACGGCTATTCGGTCAGCACGCTGGGCAGTGGCTTCACCCAGGTGGCCTTCAAGTTCGCGGTCACGCCGGGGCTGGTGATGCAGGGGCTGGGGCTGTCGCTGTTCATCGGCTTCGTCGGCGGCCTGCTGCCGGCCATCCCCGCCGCGCGCATGCAGGTCACGTCGGCCCTGCGCGGCTGAGCCCGGCCTTGCGGCCACCGCCCGCGGCAAACCACAATCGGCGCGAATCCACTGGAGCCTCGCATGGCCCTGCTGCTTGCCCGCTTCGGCCTGCTGATGGCGTCGGCGCTGTGCGTGGCGATGGTGGTGCTGGGCATCACGCAGCTGGTTCGCGCGCCGCTGGTCTTCCCGGCAACCCTCGTGCCGGCGGCGCTGGTGGTCGGCGGAGCATGGGCCGTCGCCGACGCCTGGCGCCTTTCCCGGCGCCTGCGGGCGGACCGGGAATGGCGGCGCCGGCGCGAACCGGCATCCAGCCGCTTCGAGGCAAGGCCCAGCGACAGCCAGCGGGCCCTGGCGGTGCTGCTGATGCTGGTGATTCCGCTGATGCTGGCGCTGGCCGTGGCGCTGCGCGAAGACACCATGTCCCTGCTCTCGTCGCTGCTGTTCGCGGCGCTGTGCGCAGGTGCGCTGCGCATGCTCGCCCTGCTCCCGCACGACGGCCGGCCGGCGCTGGTCATGCATGTCCGCGGCCTGGAACATGCCTGGCTGGGCCGGGTGCCGTGGTCTGACGTTCGCTCGGTGTCGCTGGCGGAGCACGAACACGGCGGTGAGGACGGGGCCGTCCACATGCTGGCGCTGGAAGTGGCGTCGCCGGCGGAACTGGAGAAACGCCTGCCCTGGATCGTGCGGCGATTCTCCCGCGCCCCGCGCCCCCGGGGCGCCGCGGTGGGCCCCGTGTGGCTGCCGCTCAATGGCCTGGACTGCGAGCCGCGCATCGCGGTCGCGGCGGCGAAGAAATTCCTGGCCGCCTCGCGCCACGCGCCGGCCGCCGAAGCCAGCCCCCTGCCCGATCTGGCCGACGAGCCCGGCCGGCCGCTCACGCGCAGGGAGCGCTGGGCCGTGGCCTGGGTGGTGCTGGCTACGCTGACCAGCGCCTGGCAGCTGATGCTGGCCTACCTCCACAGCGCGGGCTGAGCCGCCGGCAGGCACCACATCGTTGCAGGCATGCCGCCGGTCTTGGGCGGATAATCGGCGCCCGGCGCGGGCCCTCCGCGCCACTGTCCGGACCACGCAGTGAACGCAGCCCCACCCGCCATCGACCGCAAGGGCCTCAGCGCCGCGATCGCCTCCTACGTACTGTGGGGCGTGTTCCCGCTGTATTGGTACCTGCTCAAGCACGTACCGGCCATGCAGATCATTTCCCACCGCATCGTCTGGTGTGCGCTGTTCGTGGTCGGGTTCCTGG
Source organism: Arenimonas sp. (assembly GCF_019459675.1). Lineage (GTDB taxonomy): Bacteria > Pseudomonadota > Gammaproteobacteria > Xanthomonadales > Xanthomonadaceae > Arenimonas. The sequence continues at coordinate 957 of NZ_JAIBFH010000474.1, read as the reverse complement.
TCATCCGCGAAGGCTGGGGCTGGCTGCGCACGGCGCTGATGCGGCCGCGGGTGGCCTGGATGCTGCTGGCCAGCAGCGTGTTCATCAGTTTCAACTGGGGCATCTACATCTGGGCCGTCACCAACGGCCGCGTCATCGAAGCCAGCCTGGGCTATTTCATCAACCCGCTGGTGAACGTGCTGATCGGCGTGCTGGTGCTGCACGAGCGCTTGAACCGCGCGCAGTGGGCGGCCGTTGCGATTGCCGGACTGGGCGTGCTGTGGCTTGCGCTGCTGCACGGCGATCCGCCTTGGATCGCGCTGGCGCTGGCCTTCAGCTTCGCCTTCTATGGGCTGATCCGGAAGTTGGCCAACGTGGACGCCGTGCCGGGCCTGGCGATCGAAAGCCTGTTCCTGCTGGTGCCGGCGCTGGCGTGGCTGGGCTTCGCGCACAGCCAGGGCGTGGCGGCGTTCGGCGACGGCAACCTGGCCAGCGACGCCCTGCTTGTTTTCGGCGGCGCACTGACGGCGCTGCCGCTGATCGGCTTCGCCTACGGCGCGCGCCGCATCCCGTATTCGCTGGTGGGCATCCTGCAGTACATCGCGCCGACGCTGCAGCTGATCGGCGGCGTGTGGCTGCTGGGCGAAGCCTTCACCGGGACGCAGGCCATCGGCTTTGGTGCGATCTGGGTCGCACTGGCGATCTACGGCGTGGACGGGTGGCGTCGTTCGCGCCGGCAGCCCGCGCTGGCCGCACGCGAACACTGCGCCGAACAGGTGCCCGCCTGCGACGGCGCTGCGCCGCCGCACGAGTCCGAGCGCAGGCCGTGAGCCCGGCTTGTCGGTGGGCGACGGCCGTGCGCTAATCGCTGCACATGGACTCCGCCGACGCCTTCACCGCACTTTATCGAGAGGCCGTGCTCGACCACCGCCGGGCGCCGCGCCCCGTGGGCGCACAGTCGCCGCCGGCACGCACGGC
>NZ_JAIBFH010000472.1 GCF_019459675.1 Arenimonas sp. | reverse complement strand
CGGGGGGGCTCGGCCCGCCGGGGCGATGCCGCGGTAGCGGCGCAGCGGCCCGCGCAGGAAGGGGTTGGTGAAGGGCGTCACGGCGCGGGCCAGCGCCTCGGCGGGACGCGATTGGCTGCGATCGCCCAGCAGCAGGCCTGGCCGCAGCAGGTCAACGCGCTCGAAGCCCATTTCGGCGAGGGCGCGCTCGGTTTCGCCCTTCACGCGCAGGTAGAAATTCCCCGACTGCGCGCTTGCGCCCACCGACGACACCAGGATGGCTTGCCGCGCGCCCAGTGCACGCGCCATCGCCGCCAGGCGTAGCACCAGCTCGCGGTCCACCGCCAGGAAAGCCTCGCGCGAGCCCGCCGCCTTCAGCGTGGTGCCCAGGCAGCACACGTAGGCATCAATCGCTGGCGCTTCTTGCCTGAGTGTTTCCAGTAGTTCGGTGTCGGAATCGACCGACAGGCTTGAAACGGGCGCGATCAGCCTGGGCGATCGGACGCCGACGGGCCGCCGCACGGGCGCCAGCACGCGCGGGCCCTCGGCCTGCGACAGCAGCAGTTCAAGGACGCTGGATCCGACCAGTCCCGACGCCCCGGCCAGCAACACGGTGGAAGCCGGATTCACGCGATTACGCCCACTCGGTCAGGCCTTCGCGGTCATACAGTGTCCGGAACGAAGGGCGCGCCTTCATCCGCTGCGCCAATGCGTCCAGCTGGGGCCACTGCGTGGCCGGCCTGGGCATGTTGCGCGACCAGCGCATCAGCATGGTCAGGTGGAAATCGGCGGCGCTGGCCGCGGCGCCCAGCAGGTAGGGGCCGCGCTTTTCCAGATGGCCTTCGATGCGGTCCCAGCAGGCCTCGATGCGCTGGCGCGCCAGGTCCCTGGCGGCGTCGGCGTTGGTTTCACCGGCCGCTTCGGCGGGGTAGAACCAGGTTCGGAAGGCTGGCTGAAGCGTGTTGGCCAGGTACAGCAGCCATTGGTAGTAGCGCCCGCGCTCGATGCTGCCCACCTCCGGCGCCAGCCCGAAGGAAGGGTGCGCGTCAGCCAGGTAAAGCACGATCGCAGCCGCCTCGCTCAGCGGTTCGCCGTCCACCAGCAGGGTGGGCACCACGCCGACGGGATTGAGGGCGAGATACTCCGGGCGCTTGTGGTCGCCGGCCTGCAGGTCGAGTTTGCGCAATTCGTGGCGGGCGCTGGTTTCAATCAGCAGCCAATGCACCACCAGGCTGGCGGCACCGGGGGAATAATAGAGGGTGTACATGGCAGCTTCCGGCCGGGGGGGGACGGCGAAGCATACGATGGCGTGCCCTGCCCCGGCCAACCGCCAGGCAAAGAAAAAGCCCCGGGTGTCGCCACCCGGGGCTTTACTCAATCGCTGAGGATTGGATTACTCAGGCTGAACTTCGTCAGCCTGCATGCCCTTCTGGCCCTTGACGAGCTTGAAGGAGACCTTCTGGCCTTCCTGCAGGGACTTGAAGCCGGTGCCCTGGATGGAGCGGAAATGGACGAAGACGTCTTCGCCGTTGTCACGGCTGATGAAGCCGAAGCCCTTGGCGTCGTTGAACCACTTAACGGTACCGATCTGACGATCCGACATGAAACACTCCTTGAAACAAATGGATTAATCGCTGACGGAAACATTCCGCCGCGCGACTGGGGTTGCAAGGAGAGCGAGGTGAAAAGATGTAGCGGATCGGTGGATCTACCGCATCAGGCCACGATTCACAGTGACCCTTCGCAAACACAGTCGCCGTCGAGGGTACGCCCTTCCGGCAAGGAATGCCAGCACTTTGTGTTGGCGGGTCGGCCGCCCTCGCCGCCCGGGCCGGGCGCCAGGCTCAGTCCAGCACGACGGGGATCTTCCCGATGCGCGACTGCCACTCACGGGGACCGGTGCAGTGCACCGATTCGCCGGTGGAATCCACGGCCACGGTGACCGGCATGTCCCGGACCTCGAATTCGTAGATCGCCTCCATGCCCAGGTCGGAGAATCCGACCACGCGGGACGCCTTGATGGCCTTGGACACCAGGTAGGCGGCGCCGCCGACGGCCATCAGGTAAACCGACCGGTGCTTCTTGATGGCCTCGATCGCCACCGGCCCGCGCTCGGCCTTGCCCACCATGCCCATCAAGCCGGTCTGGGCCAGCACCTGCTCGGTGATCTTGTCCATCCGGGTGGCGGGGGGGGGGGGCGCCGGGGCCCCCCCCAAGGGGGGCGCCCCGGGCGCCGCGGCCCC
>NZ_JAIBFH010000467.1 GCF_019459675.1 Arenimonas sp. | reverse complement strand
GGGGGGGGGCGGGGGGGGCGGGGGTGGGGGGGCGGTGGTGGGCGGTGGCGGCCATGGCCGTGGGTTTGGTATGGAAAAAATGGCGACGAGCCGGCGAAACCGCCGGGCGGCGCGAGCAGGGGACAGACATGGCAAAACTCCGGGAATGGGGCGAGAACGGCGTTTGGCTGGGTCTGTTCGACTAGCTAATGAGAATGAATCCTATTCGCATTTAATCGCAAGGGCAAGCCCGACACGCCCCTGTTCACGAAAGATGCCGCTGACCTCCGGTTATTCTGGGCAAGATGCTGAGCCTGCCCCCCGTCCGCAAACTGACCGTCGTCGTCCTTTCCACCGCCCTGCTGGCCGGTGCCCCGGACGCTGCCCGTGCGCTGGAACTGCGCACCGTCACCGTGCAGGGCCTGGCCGACGAGGAGATGCGCGACAACGTTGACGACGCGCTGTCGCTGCAGCGGCTAAATCCCAACCGGCGCGCGTCGCTCAGCGAAACCCGCCTGTCCTACCTGCTGCGCCAGGTGCCGTCCGAAGTACGCCAGGCCCTGGAACCCTTCGGCTACTACGAGCCCACCGTGGACGCACAGGTGCAGCGCACCGGCGAAACGGTCAGCGTGGTGGTGGTGGTGCAGGCAGGCACGCCGGTAAAGGTGCGCGGGCGGTCGCTGGCCATCACCGGCGCCGGGCGCGACGACAGCGCCCTGGTGCGGCGCCTGCAGCGGTTCCGGCCGCGCGAGGGCCAGCCCTTCCATCACGGCGTGTACGAGGACAGCAAGGCGACCATGGACCGCCTGCTGGCCGAGCGCGGCTACTTCGACGCCGTACTGCAGACCCACACCGTCACCGTGAACCGCGCCGAACACGCCGCCGACATCGACCTGGCCTGGGTCAGCGGCGACCGGCATGCGCTGGGCGCGGCCAGCTTCCAGGGGCACGACTTCCGCCCCGGCCTGCTGGAAAACCTCATCCCCTGGAAGCCCGGCGACCCCTACGACCAGCGCCAGCTGCTGGCCCTGCAGACGTCGCTGGCCGAGCTCGATTACTTCAGCGCCATCGACGTCACGCCCCAGCCCGATGACGCCACCGACCTGCAGGTGCCGGTGAGCGTGGCCCTGGCGATGGCCAAGCAGAGCATTTATTCGGCCGGCGTACGGGCCGGCACCGACTCGGGCCTGGGCGTCACCGGCGGCGTGGAGCGCCGCTGGATCAACGACCGCGGGCACAAGCTCAAGGCCCTGGCCAGCCTGGCCCAGCGCCGCAACGACGTCACGGTGCAGTACAAGATCCCGGCCTTTGCCTGGCTGGACGGCTGGTACGCGGTGTCGGCCAGCGTGCGCGAAGAGCCCGTGGACGAGATCGAAAGCCAGCTGGTGGAGCTGGTTGGCAGCCGCAGCGGCAAGCTGGGCCCCTGGGACCTGGTGGCGGCGATGAACGTGCGCCGCGAGCGCTACCGGGACTCACCCACCGGCGTGGACTATCTGTACAGCAACCTGGTGTTCCCATCGCTGTGGGCGCAGTGGTCGCGCACCGACGACCTGCTTTATCCGCGCCGCGCGCTGGGCGTGACCATGGAGGTGCGCGGCGGCTCGTCCGCACTGGGCTCGGACATCGACTTCCTGCAGTTCAGCGCCAAGGGCCAGTGGGTCCACGGCTTTGGACGGCGCGACCGCCTTCTGCTGCGGGCCGAAGCCGGCACCACGCTGAGCGACGATTTCGCCGAGTTTCCGCCCTCGCTGCGCTTCTACGCCGGCGGTGACCGCAGCGTGCGCGGCTACGCCTACCGCGAGATCGGCGAGCAGTTCGAAACCCTCGGCGGAGACCGCTACGTGGTTGGCGGCAAGCACCTGGCGGTCGCCAGCGTCGAGTACGAACGCATGTTCACCCGCCAATGGGGCGGCGCGGTGTTCGTGGACGCGGGCGATGCCTTCGACCGCCGCGACGACTTCAAAGCCGAATTGGGCGTGGGCGTCGGCGTGCGCTGGCGTTCGCCGGTGGGGCCGGTGCGCGTGGACATCGCCCGCGGCCTGGGGGATGCGGCGGGTAGCTCGCTGCGCCTGCACTTCAATATCGGACCCGACCTGTGACGGCGCCGCAGGCCGCCAAGCCGCCCCGCCGGTCCTTCGCACGCCGCTGGTCGCTGCGGCTGGGCGTGGGCGCGGTCGCCTTGGCGCTGGTGGCCGGCGCGCTGCTGCTGTGGCTGCTGGCCACGCCCGGCGGGCGCGACACGCTGCTTGACCGGGTGGTGGGTCTGCTGCCCGCCGATTCGCTGCGCTGGGAACAGGTGGAGGGAACGGTGTACGGGCCGCTGGTGTTGCGCGGACTGCGCTACGACCACGACGGCGTGGTGTTCACCGCCGAGCGCGTGCTGCTGGACGCGCGCCTGCTGCCGGTGCTGGGGCGGCGCCTGCAGCTGGACCGGCTGGAGGTGGACGGCGCCGTGCTGGTGTTGCCGCCCGCCGACGACGAGCCCTTCGCCCTGCCCTCGTGGCCCGACGTCATGCCCCGGCTGCCGATGCCGCTGCAGATCAACACCACCGCGATGGCCGTGGACGGCCTGCGCATCGAACGCGACGGCGCCACGCTGATCGACATCGGCACGCTGGCCGCCAGCGCACTGCAGCTTTCCGACGACGGTTTTTCGGTCGAATCGCTGGCGATGGACGCCAGCCTCGGCAAGATCACGCTCAAGGGCGAGTACCTGCCCGCGCGCAACTACCGCACCGATCTTTCCGGCGCGTGGATCGCGGCCGCCACGCCGACGATGCCGGCGGCCAACCTGCAGCTCAACGCCAAGGGCGACCTGTCCCGGCTTTCGCTCGACGTGGTGGGCAATGCCCCCGAGCCGCTGTCGCTGAGCCTGTTGCTGCAGGGCGCGGCGGCGGCGCCGGACTGGACGCTCACCGCCCAGTCCCAGGGCCTGCAGCCCGCCCTGCTGGGCATGGCGCAGGCGGAGCCCTGGCGCTTCGCCGTGGACGCCACCGGCCAGGGTGGCCAGGCCAAGCTGCAGGGCGAAGTGGCCCAGGGCGAATGGCGCATTGGCATCGAGCCCTCGACGCTGCGCCTGGAATCGCAGCTCCTGCGCGCGCAGCCCCTGCAGCTGTTGCTGCCGCAGGGACCGCTGACCATCACCGGCGAACTGCGCCTGGCCGGCGACGCTTCGGATTTCGACGCGGTGGTCAGCAGCCCCGGCCTGCGCCTGGACCCGGCAAGCGCCGAGCCCGGCGCGCTGCCGGTCACCGCCACCGGCGAGCTGCGCGCCAGCGGCCGGCTCCAGGCCTGGGCGGTCGAGGGCGAGGCACGCCTGGAGCGCGGCGACGAACAGGCCACGGTGCGGCTGTCGGGCGAAGGCGACGCGAACTCGCTGCGCCTGGATGCGCTGAACGCGACCACGCCCACCGGCTCACTGGACGGCAGCGGCACCCTGGCCTGGTCACCGGCGCTGTCGTTCGCCATCGAAGCCCAGCTGGCGGACTTCGACCCGGGCTATTTCGTCCCCGACTATCCCGGCGCGCTCAGCGGCCGCGTGCAGGCCAACGCCGACCAGCAGCCCGACGGACAGTGGCGCGCGAACGTGCAGATGCCTGCGCTGCAGGGCCAGCTGCGGGGCCGCCCGGTGTCGGGCCGGCTCGCCGCCGACTGGACCGGCGACCGCGGCACGGGCGACGCCGCGCTGCGCATCGGCGACAGCGTGATCGACCTGGCCGGCGACTTCGGTGCGCGCTACGACCTGCAGGCGCGCTTTGCGCCGCTGCTGCTCGACGACGTGCTGGCCGGCGCCCAGGGCAGCCTGCAGGGCACGGTGTCGCTGCGCGGCACGGCGACGGCGCCCGACATCACGGCGCAGCTGCAGGGCGACTCGCTGCGCTGGGGCGACCAGAGCGCGGCAACGCTGCAGCTCAAGGGCACGCTGCCCGCCACCGGCAGCGCCGGCCTGATCGAGGCCGAAGCCAGCGACGTGCTGCTGTCGGGTTTTGCCCTGGACCGCCTCGCGCTGCGCGGCAGCGGCAGCCTGGCCGCGCTGCAGTTCGACGCGCAAGCCAACGGCGGACAGGGCGAACTGGAAGTTGCCGGCCGCATTGGCCGCCGCGGCCAGCAGTGGCGGGGCCGCATCGGCACGCTGCGCCTGGCGGCCAACGACGCACCCCAGCTCAGGCTCGAAGCAGGCGCCGACTTTGAATTCGGCCCCGGCCTGCTGCGCCTCCTGCGCAGCTGCCTGGTGGCCAACGATCCGGGCGGCCGCCTGTGCGTCGCGGCCACCGGCAGCACGATCTCGGTGCAGGGCGAATCGCTGCCGCTGGCCCTGGCCCAGCCCTGGCTTCCCGCGGACCAGGGGCTGCCGCTCGGTATCGACGGCACCCTGGACGCCACGGTGGAACTGCGCCGCGGCCGCGACGGAAGCTGGCGCGGTGACGCGCGCCTCGCGTCCGAACGCGGCGCGCTGCGCCTGGCGCAAGATCTCGAGCGCGAAGTCTTCAGCTACCGCGACCTCGCCGTGGACCTGCAGGTCGAAGGCGATGCGATCACCGGCAGCCTGCAGGCCGCGCTCGCCGACGAGGGCCGGGTTTCGGCGCGCGTGCGCACCGGCCTGGCCGACAGCGCCGCGTTGGACGGCGAGCTCACGCTGGACGTGCGCAACCTCACCTGGCTCGAGCTGCTGTCGCCTGACCTGGCCGCCCCCGCCGGCCGGCTGCAGGGCACGCTGCTGCTGGCCGGCCCCCGCGGCCCGCCGCAGCTGTCGGGACAGGCGCAGCTGCAGCCGTTCTCGGCCGAACTGCCGGCGCTGGGCCTCAAGCTCACGCAGGGCCAGTTCGCGCTGGTGGGCAACGTCGACGGCACGTCGCGGCTGGAAGGCACGGTGCGCTCGGGCGAGGGCGTGCTGCAGGTGGAAGGCAGCCTGAACTTCCGTGACGCCACGGCGCCGCTGCAGCTGGTGCTGCGCGGCGAAAACGTCACGCTGGCCAGCACGCCCGAGCTCTACCTCATCGGAACGCCCGAGATCACGCTGCGCTGGCTGCCCGACCGGCTGGAGCTGCGCGGCACGCTGGCCGTACCCGAGGCGCGGGCCGACCTGGAAGCGTTGGACGGCAACGTGTCGGTGTCGCCCGACGTGGTGGTGGTGGATGCGATCGACCCCGCGCGCGAGCGGTCGAAGCCGCTGGACATGGATTTCTCGGTATCCCTGGGCGACAAGGTCAAGCTCAAGGGCTTTGGCCTGGACGGGTCGATGACCGGCGCACTGAGGCTGCGCGAACGCCTGGGCCGACGCGCCACGGCCAGCGGCACCCTGCAGGTCACCGGCAAGTACCGCGCCTATGGCCAGTCGCTCACCATCCAGCGCGCTCGGCTTTCCTACGCCGATGCCGCCTTCGACAACCCGACGCTCGACATCCGCGCCGAGCGCGTGTTCGACGACGTCACGGTGGGCGTGCAGGTGCGCGGCACGGCGTCGCGGCCAGACACCACCGTGGTCTCGAACCCGGCGATGGAAACCAGCGAGGCGCTGTCGTGGCTGGTGTTCGGCCGTCCGCTCAGCACCACCACGGCCGGCGAGAACGAGCAGTTGGGCGCCGCGGCGCTGGCGCTGGGCGTGGGCGGCAACCTGGTGGCGCAGCAGCTGGGCGCCAGCCTGGGCTTCGACGAGGCCGGCGTCAGCGATTCGCGCAACCTGGGCGGCGCCACCTTCACGGTCGGCAAGTACGTGCTGCCGCGCCTGTTCCTGAGCTACGGCGTGTCGCTGGTAGGCACCGGCCAGGTGGTCACGCTCAAGTACCTGCTCTCCCGCGGCTTCGACGTCACCATCGAATCCGGCAACGAAAGCGCCGCCTCCCTCAACTGGCGCACCGAGCGCTGACGCACGAACAGAGTCCGGGGCCGGCGCTGTCTTCACTGCGGCGCTGGCGTCAGCCTGGTGCTGGCGTTGTCCTGGTGTTCGCGTTGTCCTGGTGCCGGCGTCACCGCGGAAGCGAGGGTCACTTCCTGCGATTTAAAAGGCCCTGCCATGAGCAGGAAGTGACCCTCGCTTCC
>NZ_JAIBFH010000041.1 GCF_019459675.1 Arenimonas sp. | reverse complement strand
ATGCCACGCCCATGAAGAGGAAGAAGAGCTGGTGGCGGGGGCCCCGCGCCCGCGTTTACCCCCCCCGGAGGGGGGGCGCGCGCCGGGGGGGGTGTGGGACACACAACCCCCCCGGGGGCGGCCCCCCCCCCCGCCCCCCCCCCCGCGACCGGGTGGTGTTGGACACCTCACTGCCACCGGTGGACGAGCCCGCGCCGCTGCAGCCCAGCCTGCTGTGATCGGCAGCCAACGGGTTCAGTCCAGCGCGTAGCCGATGCCCAGCAGCACCGACGTGCTGCCGCTGCCGTCCACGATCGGGCTGTTGGTGATCTCGGAGGGCAGCCAGGCGTGGCCGACGCGGGCGAAGAGGTTCCAGCGCTCGCCCAGCGGGCGGGTGGCCAGCACGGACACCTCCGGCGTCACGGCTGAATCGGCCGCGTAGGCCGGGCGGCCGACGATGGCTTCACTGCCGCGCACGCCGTAGTAGTAGTCCAGCAGGCTGGCGTCCTGCCATTTCACCGACGCGCCCGGCAGGAAGGTCCAGCTGCCTGCGCGTACCAGGCCGGTCCAGCCGGCGGCCACTTCCACGCCGCCGCTGCGGTCGAGCACGTCCGCGGCCACGGACAGTTCCAGCGCGCCGAAGGTCTGCGACGTCCAGGTGGACGCCAGGCCCAGGTCCAGCGAGGCGCGACGATCGGCCATGCCGGTCAGGAAGGGGGAGTCCTTGCTCTCGTAGCCATCCAGGCGCGCCTGGCCAAAGGCTGCCAGCTCGTAGGTGTCGGAGCTGACCAGCCGCACGCCGCCACGCAGCCCGCGCAGGTAGGCGCGTTCACCCTCGAAGCGCACCAGCGGCACCGCCAGCAGGCCGTCGTCCAGCTGGCGGTAGGGCGCGTCGCGGTCCAGCACCAGGGCGCCGACGGTCCAGCGGGGCTGCTCCGGCTGCTGCGCCATCGCAGGGGCAGCCAGGGCGGTCAGGACGATCAGGGTGGGGATGCGCATGGCGGGGTCGTCTTTGGGGTGTGGGAGCCCCATTGTGAGGGCGCTCCGTCACTCCCGCGTGAGCGTGCGTTCAGGGAAGGGCGAAGTCGATCGGCACCAGGGCATACGCGCTGATGGCACGGCCCTGGCGCTGGGCCGGGTGGAAGCGCCACTTGGCCAGCACGTGTTCGCGCGCGGTGCGGTCCAGTTCGCGGTGTCCGCTGCTGCGCTCGATCTCCACCGTCCGGGGCCAGCCCTGTTCGTCCACCAGCACGCGCAGCGTCACCCGGCCTTCCAGCCCGGCACGAAGGGCGAGGCGCGGGTAGCGCGGCGCAGGGTGCACGTCATAGGCCAGGGTTTCCACGCCGGGCGGGCCGACGTCGAAGCTTTCCAGGGCCCCGCCCTCGTCCACCGGCTCGGCGAACACCGTGCCCTCGTTCATCACCGGCGGGCTGTCCGCGACGGGTGTGGAGGTGGACTGCAGCGTTGCCACGGGCGTGGGCGGGCGGCGCGGCTGCACCGGTTCGATGGGGGGAGGGGGCAGGGCGGGCGGGATCTCGACGGGTGGCACGTACTCCACCACCACCGTTTCGGTTCGAGGCGCCTGGCGTGGCGCCTCCCAACTATTCGGCAGCATCAGCAGGGCGAACGCCACGGCGTGCACCAGCAGGGCCAGGCTGTTGCCGGCGATGCGCTTGGCGTCGATGCGCTCGAAGCCGGAGGGGTGGGTCGTGGTGTTCATGGACGTCTCCTTGCGGGGTGGCAAGGTTTCCAACGCACGGTGCGCGGCAATGGGGTTGATGCCCTGACATTCCGGCGCCGCCGGGCCGGGTGGCTGCCGTCGGCGGCGCGACCCGCTAGGATGGTGCCCTGCCCCGGAGTGCTCGTGATGCTGTTCAAACCTTGGTCCATTGCCCTTGCCCTGGTCGCCCTGCTGGCGCTGCCGGGCTGTGAGCGGTCGCAAACCGCCCCTGATGCGCCGGCCTCGCCTTCGGGCGAGCTGCGGGCGCCCGCAGACGAGGCGCTGGACGCCGTTTGGCAGGGTGTGCTGCCCTGCAGCGACTGCGACGGCATCCAGACGCGCCTGCGCCTGGTGGCCGACGACCAGGGCCGCCGCTACGAGCTGCAGGAAACGTACCTGGCCCAGGACGGCGGTGAGCTGTTCGAAGCCCAGGGCGCATGGAGCAGGGAAAGCGTCGTGATCGACGGTACGCCCACCGCGGTGTACCGGCTGGACGACAACGGCGTGGAACGGTGGTTTTCCCTCAAGCACGACGGTGCACTGGAGCTTCTGGAGGCCCGCGACCGCGCGAGCGCCGATGGCCTGGCCCACCGTCTGCAGCGCATGTAGCGCGGTCAGTCGGGATTCATTGCGTGGGGCCACACTGCCTGCACGCTACCCCGCTCGAAGGACACCCCATGAAAAAGTCGATGATCACGCTGGCCCTTGCCGCTTCGCTCGCCTTCGCCGCGAGCACGCAGGCGCAGACCGTTTCGCTGAACTACAGCCCGCGCACCGGCGATGTCTGGCTCGACACCCGGCTGGGTGAAATCAACACCTATGGCCGCGGTGACCCGAACTATTTCTACGACGACATGTATTCGAGCTACGGCGTGCCGCGCGACTACGTGCGCGAGCTCTACACCGATCGGCGCTGGGCCCCCGGCGACATCTACTACGCCTGTGCGTTGGCCCAGCTGCTGGACCGTCCGTGCCGCGAGATCGTCGGTGAGTACGATCGCAACCCCGGCCAGGGTTGGGGCGCGTTGGCCCAGCGCCTGGGCATCAAGCCGGGTTCGGCGCAGTTCCACGCGCTGAAGGGAAATGTCGGCAAGGGCCACGGCAAGCTCAAGGCGCACGGTGGCTCGCAGGGTCGCGGCAAGCCGGCGCAGGCCATCGGCGCGCCGGGCAAGGGCCAGCAGGATCGTGGCGGCCAGGGCCAGGGCCAGGGCAACAAGGACAAGGGCAACAAGGACAAGGGCAATGGCAAGGGCCGTGGCGGTTGACACCCTGTTCCACCCATGAGGCCCGGGGTGGATTCTTCCCTCGACGACGGTAACGTGCGCCTGCTGATGCAGGCGCGCTGGCTTTGCGACGACCCCTATTTCCGCCAGGTGGTGTGGCGGCACGGCGCGCACCTGGGCGACGCCGCCGATGCCCTGCGGCTGGACGCCAGCATCCACGCCGGCGACCAGATGCTGCTGCATTCGCTCAAGCACCACCGCGACGCCAACGCGTCTTTCAGCCAGTACTTCAACGTGGCGCTGCAGCAGCACGACGCCGCGCAGCAGGTGCTGCGCGCGCTGTTCCCCGGCGCCAGCCACCGGGTGTCGGTGCTGGACTTCGCCTGCGGCTACGGCCGGCTGCTGCGTTTTCTGTCGCTGGGCCTGCCGCGGGTGAACCTGCATGCGGCCGAGGTGCAGCCCGAGGCACTGGACTTTGTCTGCGAGCGCTTCGGCGTAAAGGGCCATGCTTCGCCGGGCACGCCGGCGCAGTTCCAGCCCGGGCGCACGTTCCAGTTCATCTGGGTGGCGTCGCTGTTCTCACACCTGCCGGCGGCGCTGTTTGATCAGTGGCTGGCGCGGCTGGTGGACTGCCTGGCGCCGGACGGGGTGCTTTGTTTCAGCGTGCACGACCAGTGCCTGGTGCCGGAAGGCCATGTGTTCCCGGACAGCGGTTTCCTGTTCTGGCCGCAGAGCGAGAACGACGGCCTCGACACCGCCAGCTACGGCACCACCTACGTCAATGAAGCGCACGTGGCCGGCGCCATCGCCCGCGCCTGCGGACCCGGGCATCCGTATTTCCGCATCCCGCGCGGCCTGGCGCACGAACAGGACCTGTACGTGGTGGCGGCCGACCCGCGGCGCGACCTGTCGGCGCTGGCCGACTTCCGGCGCGGCCCCTGGGGCTGGGCCGACGAACGCGGCCTGTCCGACGACGGCGAACTGCACCTGCGCGGCTGGGCCGCCTCGATCGACGACGGCGCGCTGGACGCGGTGGAAATCACCGTGGACGGCGTGCTGCACCGCTGTCCCACCGGCCTGCCGCGCCCTGACGTCGGCCGCGTGTTCGCCGATGCGCGCCTGGATGCGTCGGGCTGGGAATTCCGCCACGTGCCGCCGCGCGGCGAAGGCCCGGTGCGCGTGGTGGTGACCGCGCGCACGCCCGCCAACGAGCGGGCGCTGATTTTCACCGGGCAGTTCGAGCGACCGGCCGCGCTCCGGCGGCTGCCGGTGCGCTGGTGGCAGCGCCTGCTGGGCAAGCGCCGGATCAATTAGCGCGCCAGGCAATCCGGCGGTGCGGGAATGGCCTCGAACGAAAGCGCGTTGCCGCCGCCCGCCAGGACGCTACGAAGCAGCCGCTGGCCCTAAGATTGGGGGCAGGTAAGGATGATCGACAGGCTCAGCTGCTTTAGGGTTCGCGTGGACAAATCGCATTGACTCCGGTGCTTGCAGAGCGAGGCGTGAAAACTGTTCACGCCCGGCTGAAGCCCTGCTTTGACACTAAGAAATGTTGGGTGGTAGCGTCCGCCCGATAGCGGGCGATCAACGAACGGAGTGATGAGTATGATCAGGAAGGTTCTTCTTGGCGCCGCTGTTGCCCTGGCCTGTGCATCTGCTTATGGTGAGGCGCCTGAAGGAGCTGCGGTTGCAGTTGAACCTCAGACGTTCGCGTATGAAGCGGAGAGTTTCTCGATCAATGAGTCTTCCGAGGAAGTTACCGTAACCGGCATGACGTTGGAGCTTGGTAAATATGCCCAGCTCAACGCTCAATCGGCCTCTTTCCCGATCGGCACCCGCCCGGTGCCACAGGTCGTCGAACTGGATAAAGTGCAGATTAAATCGGGCGATCAAGTGGTTGCCTCCGCAGACTCCGCAGTTTTTTATCCTGAGCTACGAACTTTTACGGCGGACGCCTATCATTTGACGCTTTCACCGATCCCCATGACTTCACTCAGCTTGCCGGACCACACCATTACGTGTCGGGGCGGCGTTGTGCACGATAACGGCGTCCCGGTCGGCACCAGCATTTGCTTTAACATTTATGGTGGCGGAAGCCATACCCTTTCCTGCTCTGAAAGCGGAACCCGGGTCAAGGTCGAAGTGAGCGACCAGTCTTGTTCGCTCGCTGACTGAATCGGTGAGGACGCGTCCTCTCATCTTTTCGATATCAAAGTCGTCACGCCACTGGTCGGCGGTGGGTGGCTCGTTACCGAACTGTTGCGATCGCTGCAGGGAAGGGCGGTGCTGTCGATCAACGACCACGCTACTACAGCAGGCCCTGCTGGCGAACGCCCCGATTCTTGAGACGGGGGCAGGCTTGTACGAGCAGCAGCGCCCGGACGGCTCGTTCCACCTGGCTGTGGTCGGGACGGCCGACAAGCACTGCGGCGCGGCCGTCCAGAGTCTGGGCCTCCGGCTCGTGAGCGAGGGCGCCTTCGACGAGGCGGGCTGGGATTCGATCGTCGTCGGGGCCTAAGTACGTCGAGCGATTTTCCTACTCCGCAACCGCCGCGCATCGGGCATCCTGGCTACGCCACAGGCAGCACTCCGCGCCCGTCCGGCGGGCCGTTCAGCCCGGACCAAGCTTAGCCTGCGGGCATTTCTCGGTATGCTGGTTATGCCGCCTCGGCAGAGGTCCCACACCTGGCAATCGTAGCCCGGCAGTCGTCTCTCCCGAGGTGGCGCGTCTCAGCGCCTGAGCCACGCGACGGTGTCCTCCCGGCATGCCCCGCGATGGATTCTCCCGCCAGTTCATGCAAGCCCAGGTCCAGGGCCGCACGCTAGAGCGGCAGGCTGACGGGCTGCGCCAGGCGCTATGCGTTCTGGCGAGCGGGCAGGGAGATCTGGGGCAGGTACTTGCCAAAATCGAGGCCATTCGAGCGCAGCTGGTGCTCGCTGAGAAGCTCTCCCAGGAGCTGGTCCCCGGCAGCCCGGTAGGGCCGGCATTGGGATAGGGGCCGCTTGCATTGCCACGGTTCCTGGAGCAGGGTTTCGAACAACGTCTTTGCGCAATCAACGTGTAGGGAGGGGTTGGCAATGAAGGCAAAATTGATCGGCTTAGTATTAGCAGCCACGTCAGCATTCGCGTACGCAAACGTCGCGGGCCCAGGACTCAAGGGTCAGCAGCTGATCGCCGACAGCCTATCTGTCGACGAGGCGAGAGAGGAAGCTCGTGCGTCTGGTTTGCAGTTGCGCATTGGTGAGCATTTAACTCTCAAGGCAGTGTCCGCAACGTTCCGCTTTGATTCCGCAAAGATTCCGCGCGTGGTGGATGTCGAAGGAGTGAGAATCGAGTCCGCCAACGGGTTGCTTCTGGCTACCGACGAAGCAACGTACTACCCCGAACTTCGGGTGATGACTGCGAGTAGGGCGACAGTTCCAGGATTCTCTTTGGACAGCAGCCAGCGTGGCCTTGACTCTGGAATGTTGTCGAATGACCCGCCGGACTTCATTTGCCACAATGGCACGCTTTACTACGGAGAGACGCCCGTCTCAGGCAACAGCGCCTGCCTGGTCAACGGCTTTGGCGGCAGCATGATCATCAGTTGCTCTGCGTCAGGAAACCAGCTCAAGTTCGAGCTGAGAGACCAAGGCTGCCCTATCGAAACGTGAGTAACTGCTTGCCACACACATGGGCTGGAAAGATAGCGCGGGTTTAACAATGAGACCGTCCTCAACGTAGAGTGTCCGCAATTGCGGACCCTCTTTTTTATCTCTCGCGCACGTCCTCAGGCCTCAAGTGCGTATACCGTTTAAGTGTGGTCCAAGACTCGTGTAGAGAGAACTGCGCTACCTCCTGGATGGAGTATCCGCCTTCGAACAGCCGGCTCGTAGCTTCGTGCCGCAGATCGTGGAAGTGCAGGTCATCGATCCCCAGGAACTGCACGCACCTGGTGAGCGCGGCGCCGATCGACTTCGGATTGAACGGGAAGATCCGCGGATCCTCGCTACCGTCCTCCAGGGTAACCTTGGGCTGGCGATCAATGATCGCCCAGGCACCGGCCGGCACCCGGAAAGTGCGGTGATTGCCTATCTTTCTTCGAGGGTGCTTGGCGTCGCGCAGCAGGGCTGTGTTCTTCTCCCTCGCGAGATCCGACCACTGCAGTCGCGTGATCTCTTCCTGGCGCCGGCAAGTCAACAGCGCGAACTGAACAACGTCGACCATCGGGATCTCACCGCGGCGATCGCGCTTGGCCAGGTGCTCGAGGACCCGATTCTCTTCGTCGGCCGTGAGGCGGCGATCGCGGCTGCGGGACTTGGCCACGACCCGAGCCGATCGCAAGTACTCGGCCGCCTCATCCAGCGAGGTGGTCGGCACCGGCGTGCCTAGAACGGCCGCGGCCGCCTTGAACACAGAGCGCAACCAGATGATGTCGTTGGCCGCCGTGGCCGGGCCGGCGCCGGCGGCGCGGCGGGCCTCCGCGTACGCGATGAAATCCGGACGGGCCAGGTCCTCGACCTTCCGGTTTTTCAGCGTGCCGGCCTTGAGCCTGGCTAGGTCGGCCCGCTTTGACCGGCCCCAAGGTTGGTCAGGCCGCTCCCGGCCCTCGTACCAGCCCACGAGTTCGCCTAGGGTCATTCTGCGGCCGACGGGCTCGCCACGGAGCGGACGACCTTGCCCTCGTGCTTGAGCCGAATCTGGGCGGTGTATCCTGTCGAGCGATCGGCCCGCCGGCGGGGGGTGATCGTTCCCATTGGTGCTACATGCGAAGTTTTGTAGCACCGAATGTAGGACCGGGCTTAGGCGAATAGCCAAAAACCCCTGAAAATCCACCGAGAACGGGAAGCCCGAGAAGCCCATGGAATCAGGCCAAGAGCCGCGCCAGGCCTACAATCCAGCCGATTTCAGGCTGAGCGTTGCCCCCATGATGGACTGGACCGACCGGCACTGCCGGGCCTTCCATCGCCTGCTGGCGCCGCATGCCCGGCTTTACACCGAAATGGTGCACGCGCAGGCCGTGATCCACGGTGACCGCGAGCGGCTGCTGGGCTTCGACCCGCTTGAACATCCCGTGGCGCTGCAGCTGGGCGGCAGCGAACCGGCGCACCTGGCGCAGGCCACGCGCATCGGTGCCGACTGGGGCTATGACGAGGTCAACCTCAACGTCGGCTGCCCGTCCGACCGCGTGCAGGCCGGGCGCTTTGGCGCCTGCCTGATGCGCGAGCCGGCGCTGGTGGCCGAGTGCGTTGCCGCCATGGCGGCCGCGTCGCCGGTGCCGGTGACGGTGAAGTGCCGGCTGGGCGTGGACGAGATGGAGGACTACGGCGTGTTCCGCGGGTTCATTGACACCGTTGCCGCCGCTGGCTGCGAGCTGTTCGTGGTGCACGCGCGCAAGGCCTGGCTGCAGGGCCTGAGCCCGAAGGAAAACCGCGAGATTCCGCCGCTGCGCTACGACTGGGTGCACCAGCTCAAGCGCGAACGCCCGGAGCTGCGCATCGTGCTCAACGGTGGCCTGGCCACGGTGGAAGACAGCGTGGCCGCGCTGGCGCACGTGGACGGCGTGATGATTGGTCGCGCGGCTTACCACGAGCCTTACCGCCTGCACCTGATGGATCGGGCCATGTTCACGCCCGAGCTGGCGCCGCTGGAGCGCGGCGAGCTGCTGCGCGCTTACCGGCCCTACGTCGAGGCCTGCCGTTCGCTCGGCGTGGCGGTGAAGCACATCACGCGGCACATCCTGGGCCTGTTCCACGGCCAGCCCGGCGGCCGCGCCTTCCGGCAGGTGCTCAGCGAAGGGGCGCCGCGCAGCGACGCCGGCTGGGACCTGGTCGAGCGCGCGCTGGCCATGACCGTGCGCCGGGAAGACGCCGCGTGATAACGCGCGACGCCGCCGCCTTCGGCGTTTTCGCCCGCGCACAGCGGCCCGACTTCGGCCCGGCCTGCGCCAAGGCCGCGTTCCTGGTGACGCCCGAGGGCTTCGCGCTGGCCGCGCAGTCGGCCAGTGACAACGCCTACATGGACCTGGCCGTGGCCGTGGACCCGCTGCGCGCGCTGGCCCAGCACCGCGACCTGCATCGCGCGCTGTCGGCGTCCCTGCCGGTGGTCGCGTTCCCCGGCGACCCGGCGATGCCCGACGGGCTGTTCCCCAACAACGTGTTCGGCACCGCGCCGGGCCGACTGGTGATCGGCCACATGCGCCATGCGGTGCGCCAGCGCGAGGCCGGGCGCACCGACATCCGCGGCTTCTTCGCCGCCATGGGCTATGCCGAGCACGATCTTCGCGCGCAGCCCGGCGTGTGCGAGCTCACCGGCGCGCTGGTCATCGATCGCGCGCGCGGCCTGGGCTATTGCGGCCTGAGCGAGCGCTGCGACGAGGCGGGCGCTGCGGCCATGCACGCCGCGTTCGGCCTGCGCGGAACCCTGATGTTCGACCTGGCACCGGGCGAATACCACACCAACGTGGTGATGAGCGTGCTGGCAGGCCGCGCCCTGGTGGCGTGCCCGGCCGGCTTCGCCGACCCGGCCGTGGCGGCCGGCATCGCCGCGATCTACGCCCCGCACGTGGTCGAGCTGTCGCCCCGGCAGAAGGCCGCGTTCGCCGGCAACGGCATCGCGCTGTCGCCCGACCGGGTCTGGATGAGCCAGGCCGGAGCGGCGTCGCTGCAGGCGGACCAGCACGCTCGGCTGCAGCGCGCGGGCTTCACCGTGGGCGACGTGGCGCTGGACGAGATCGAGAAGGCCGGCGGTTCGCTGCGCTGCTGCGTGGCCGAAATCTTCTGATACCTGAACCCTGGGCTGGCCCAAGTTGTTGACGTGAAAAGGGTTCATACCGGATTCACCGCTTTCCGCCCAGACTCTGCCCCGTGGTCGCGCTAGCCGCCCGACCCCCTTGGAGCTAGTATCCCGACGATGTTCAAAGCCGTTCGCCCACTGCTGCTGATCCTTGCGATCACTTTCGGCCTGCCCGCGCAGGCCCAGGACGAGGCGCGCGACCCGCCCAGCGAACGGGAAACCGCCGGCGACCGCGTGCGCCAGGTCGAGCGTGACGGCGGCCGCGTGCTGCAGGCCGAGCCGATGCAGCGCCGCGGTCGCGAGGTGTACCGGCTGAAAGTGCTCACGCCCGAAGGTCGCGTGCGCGTGCTGGACGATTCGCGCCGCCGCGAGTCGGGCCCGGACGCCTTCGAGCGCCGCGGCGACGACGGCGCCACCCGCGCCATGCCCATGCCCCGCGAACGCCGCTACCGCCAGTCCGAAGGACGTGGTGAGCCCGCGCCCCAGCTCAACGATGGCCCGCGTCCGGAAGCAGGCCGTGGTGATCGCGGCGAGCGATCGCCCACTTAAGTGTTAGGCCGGCCCAACCGGGTCGGTCCCCCTGTCGAAAGGAGACGACATGCGCGTACTGCTGGTAGAGGATGAAGCTCCTTTGCGTGAAACCCTGGCCGCGCGTCTCAAGCGCGAAGGGTTCGCCGTGGACACCGCCGGAGACGGCGAAGAAGGCCTGTACCACGGCCGCGAGGTTCCTTTTGACATCGCCGTGATCGACCTGGGCCTGCCCAAGATGTCGGGCATGGACCTGGTGAAGGCGCTGCGCGCCGAGGGCCAGAAGTTCCCGATCCTGATCCTGACCGCGCGTTCGAGCTGGCAGGACAAGGTCGAGGGCCTGAAGTCGGGCGCCGACGATTACCTGGTGAAGCCTTTCCACGTCGAAGAGCTGCTGGCCCGCCTGAACGCGCTGCTGCGCCGCGCCGCGGGCTGGTCCAAGCCGTCGCTGGACTGCGGCCCGGTGAAGCTTGACCTGTCGGCCCAGACCGTCACCGTCAACGGCGTCGGCGTGGACCTCACCAGCTACGAGTACAAAGTGCTCGAGTACCTGATGCTGCACGCGGGCGAACTGGTGTCCAAGGCCGACCTCACCGAGCACATCTACCAGCAGGATTTCGACCGCGATTCGAACGTGCTGGAAGTCTTCATCGGCCGCCTGCGCAAGAAGCTCGATCCCGAAGGCGAGATCAAGCCGATCGAAACCGTCCGCGGCCGCGGCTATCGGTTCGCCATTCCGCGCGACGAGTAAGCCGCGTTGGGCGGCTGGCGCACGCTTTCGCTGCAGGCCCGGCAGCTGCTGGCGGCCAGCCTGGCGCTGGTGGCGTTCCTGGGATTGACCGGCTACGCGTTGGACCGGGCCTTCGTGGAAACCGCGCAGAACGCCCTGCGTGAGCGCCTGTCGGATCTGGCCATCGCCTACCTGCAGGAAAGCGAACTCGACCGCGGCCGCAGCTTCATCCCGCCTGATCCGCCGCTTGATTCGCGCCTGATGTCGCCCGGCAGCGGGCTGTATGCCAGCGTGCGCGGCGAAGGCATGCGCTGGGACTCGGCGTCGTCGTTGGGCCGGTCGCTGCCGCCGGTGGAGTTCCTCGAGCCCGGCGCCCTGCGCTTCGAGGGCCCGCTGTCGATCATCGACGCGCGCGGCACCGAGAACAGCGTGTACGCCTATTCGATGGGCGTGATCTGGGTTTCTGCGAACGACTTCCATCTCACGCTGAGCGTCTACGAGGACGCCGCCCAGATCCAGGACCAGGTGAACGTGTTCCGGCGGGCGCTGTGGGGTTACCTGGGGCTGGCGGCGCTGCTGCTGGTGCTGCTGCAGATCCTCGTGCTGCGCTGGAGCCTGCTGCCGCTGCGCAACGTCGAGCGCGAACTGGCGCGCGTGCGCCACGGCCACAGCCAGCGGCTTTCGGGCCGGCACCCGCGCGAGCTCGAGTCCATCACCGAATCCATCAACAGCCTGATCGAGAGCGAACGCAGCCACCTCGAGCGCAGCCGCAACACCCTTTCCGACCTGGCGCACAGCCTGAAGACACCGCTGGCCGTGATGCGCTCGCGGCTTGACGCCGACGCCGACGACCAGCAGCTGCGCAGCGACGTGGCCGCGCAGGTGCAGCGCATGAACGAGATCGTTTCCTACCAGCTCTCGCGCGCCGCCCGCAGTGGCCATGCGCTGTATTCGGCGCCGATCGAGATCGAGCCGCGCGCCGAGGAAATCGTCGCCGGCCTGGAGAAGGTCTACGCCGGCAAGGGCGTGCTGTGTGAATTCGACATCGACGCCAGCGCGCGCTTCCACGGCGAGCTGGGCGACCTGCAGGAGCTGCTGGGCAACCTGCTTGAGAACGCCTTCAAATGGGCGAACCGGCGGGTGCTGCTCAGCGTTCAAGTGGAGCCGGCGTCGCCCAACCGCCGCCCTGGCGTGATCTTCGCCGTGGACGACGATGGTCCCGGCATTCCGGCCGACCAGGTCGAGCGCATGCTGCAGCGGGGCGTGCGCGGCGACGAGCGGGTGCATGGCCACGGCATCGGTCTTTCGATCGTGCAGGACATCGTGGCGGCCTATCGCGGCGAACTCACCGTTGAAAAGGCGCCTGAGCTTGGCGGCGGCCGCTTCCGCGTCCGATTCCCGCCGGCGTTCTAGTTCGCGGGGAGGGGCGACGCGCCGTAGAAGCGGCGCAGGTGCCCGGCCACGGCCGGCATGTGGGCCGCCAGCAGGTCGGGCGCAGAGAAGTGATACTCGCTGGTGACGGCGAAGAATTCCTCAGGCGCCTCGGCGGCGTAGGCATCGATGGGGCTGTCGCCGCCAGCGTCCAGCAGGGCGCAAAAATCATCGTAGGCAGCCTGGAAGTCGCGCGCCCATTCGCGCTGCCAGGGCGCGGGCAGCGGCGGCGTGCCGTCCATGGCACCGTCCAGCGCGTCGAGCTTGTGGGCCATTTCGTGCACCACCAGCTGGAAGCCGGCCCCGGGGTCGGCCAGGTCGGCCAGGATGTCGTCCCAGGAAAGCACCAGCGGCCCGTGTTCCCAGGACTCGCCGGCCAGGTCTTCCTGCCATTCCTCGAGTACGCCGGTGTCTTCGTGGTGGTGCTGGCGATGCACCCGGAACGCGCCGGGGTAAACCACCACCTGGCTCCAGCCGGCCAGGCCCTGCGCACCGAACTCCAGCAGCGGCAGGCAGGCCAGGGCGGCCAGGTGCAGACGCTGGTGGGGTTCCAGCACCAGCCCGTGCAGGGGGGTGATGGTTTTACCGGCCAGGAACAGCGCAACCAGCGCGGTCAGGCGCTCGCGGCGCTCGGGGTCCAGGCGGGCCAGCCAGGGCAGTTCGGCCCGCAGCTGGGCGTCCTGGTCGGGCGTCAGGGCAGGCGGGCGGGAAAAAAGGCGGGCTATCAGGGACTTCATGTCCCCAAGGTGCGGGCGGCGGGGCCGCGTGGCAAGCCTGCGGGCTTAGCGGATCATGCCCGGCAGCAGGCTGTGCCAGCGGGGCGTACTGCGGCCGCTGGCGCTGCGCGGGCGAACCGAGGCGGGCGTGCCGGGGCGCGCCGCCGTGGTGCTGCCGGCGGCACCGGGCGTGGACTTTCCGGCTTGGTCTGCGTCCTTCTCGCACTGCGGCGCTTCGGCTTCGGCCGGCAATACTTCGGCGCCGAGCGCGCCGGTGGCGGCGACAGCGAGCAGCAGGGCGAGCAGGGTGCGGAGCATGGCGGACGCCTGAGGTCGGTGGTTGACTTGGGATGCCGGAAACGGCCGAAACGTTGCGCCCCCGATTCTATACCCGAACCGCGCGAAGGACGCGCGAGTGGCCTTGCGGCAGTGCAGCATGGCGTTCGGCCCGGCTTGCGGCAGACTTCAATCCGCATGAATGCCGCCCTCATTGAACCGTCGCGTGCCTTGATCCGCGGCCCCGCCCTCCGCCGAGCCCTGATCGCGGGCGCGCGGCGCGTGATCTCCCAGCGCGAGCTGCTCAACAAGATCAACGTCTTTCCGGTGCCCGACGGCGACACCGGCAGCAACCTCGCTTTCACCCTGGGTGGTGTGTTGGCCGGCGCGCTCAGCCGACGGACGCAGGGCGCGGGCGACCTGCTGCGCCGGGTGGGGGAAGATGCGGTGGACGGCGCGCGCGGCAATTCCGGGGCGATCCTGGCCCAGTTTTTCACCGGCGTGGCCGAGGCGGTGGGCCCGGTGCGCGCGTTGGCGCCCGAGGCGCTGGCGCGCGGCGTGCGCGCCGGGGCCGATTCGGCCCGGCAGGCACTGTCGGAGCCGCGCGAAGGCACCATCCTGAGCGTCATCGCCGCCTTCGCCGATGCGCTGGAACAGCGCAGCCACGGCGACCTGGGCGGCTGGTTCCGTGCCGCGCTCGAACACAGCCAGCGGGCACTGGCCAATACGCCCAACCAACTGCCGGTGCTGGCCAGGGCCGGCGTGGTGGATGCGGGTGCGCAGGGGTTCGTGGACCTGCTTGAAGGCATCCATGAATTCATTTCCTCGGGCGCCGTGGACTCAACGGGCGTGGCCGAGGAAGCGCCGGGAGACCTGGAGGCTGCGCAGGCGCACGGCGAACTGGGCGACGCCGACCCCGAACACCGCTGGTGCAGCGAATGCCTGCTGGTGGGCGAGGGCCTGGACAAGGCCGGGCTGCGCGCCGCGATAGGCGAACTGGGTTCGTCGTGCGTGGTGATTGCCGGCAGCCATGCGCGGCTGCGCCTGCATGCCCACGTGGCCAATCCCAGCGCGATGTTCGAAGCCGCGGCGCGCTTCGGCCGGGTCGAAAGTGCCAAGGCCGACGACATGCATGCCCAGGCGCGCACCGCCGCCGGTTCGATCGCCGTCGCGGTGATCACCGACAGCGCCGCCGACCTGCCCGCCGATGAAATGCAGCGGCTGAACATCCACATGGTGCCGGCGCGCGTGAACTTCGGCGACCAGGACTTCCTGGACAAGGTGGGCCTGTCCACGGGCGAGTTCTACCGCAAGCTGCGCACGGAAGGGGTGCTGCCGCGCACCAGCCAGCCGCCGCCGGGCGATTTCCGCCGGCAGTTCGAGTTCCTGCTTTCGCATCACCGCACGCTGGTGTACGTGGGTCTGTCGCGGGCCATATCGGGCACCCTGCAGTCGGCCGAAACGGCGGCCCAGCGCGGCCATCCCGACCGCACGCACGTGTTCGACACCGCCAATGCGTCCGGTGGCGAGGGGCTGATGGTGATGCGCGCGGGCGAGATGGCCATGCAGGGCGCCGATGCGCCGGCGATCCTGGCCGAGATGGCCCGGCTGAAGCCGCTGACGCAGACCTGGGCCGTGGCGCGCGACATCCGCCATGCCGTGCGCGGCGGCCGCATGCCGGCCTGGGCACAGCCCGTGGTGGAGTGGCTGGGCTTGACGCCCATCGCCAAGATCAACCCCGCCGGCCGGATGGGCATGGCCGGTGGCCTGTTCGGCAAGTCCAAAGTGCCGGTGCGCTTCGCGGCCTACGTGGCCAAGCGCGTTGACCGCAGCAAAGCCTGGCGGCTGATCGTCGGCCACTGCGACGCGGCCGGTGACGGCGAAGCGCTGCTGGCGGCGCTGCGCACCCGCATCAACGTGCACGAAGGTTGGCTGGTGGAATCGGGTTCGGCCATCGGTGCGCATGCAGGGCCCGGGGCCCTGGTGGTGTCGCTGCAGCCGCTGGACTGACGGCCGGGCGAGGCTGCCGCATAATGCCGGCATGACTGCCGCACTGCTGATCGTCGCTGCTTACCTGCTGGGCTCCCTTTCGGGCAGCCTGCTGCTGGGGCGTCTGCGTGGCGTGGATATCCGCAACCTGGGCAGCGGCAATGCCGGCGGCACGAACGCGCTGCGCACGCAGGGCTGGAAGTTCGCGCTGGGTACCGTGCTGGTGGACGTGGGCAAGGGCGTGCTGGCCGCGTGGCTGGCGTTGCGCTTTGGCACCGGCGAGGCCTGGCTGCCCTACGCGATGGGCCTGGCGGCCGTGCTGGGCCACGTGTGGCCCGTTTTCCACGGGTTCCGCGGCGGCAAGGGCGCCGGCACCCTGGTGGGTGTGCTGCTGGTGCTGTGGCCGCTGGCGGTGGCGGTGCTGATCGGCACCTGGCTGCTGGTGTTGACGGCCACCGGTTACGTCGGCCTGTCCACGGTGCTGGCGGCCGGCATGCTGGTGCCGCTGGCACTGGCTACCGACGCCGACCCGCTGCGGCTGGCGTTCGCGGTGCTGCTGGCCCTGTTCATCGCCTTTACCCATCGCGGCAACCTGGCGCGGCTTCGCGCGGGCACCGAAGCCCGCTTCGATCGCGCCCGGCTGTGGACGCGCCTGGGCCGAAAGACCACGTGAGCGACCGCGAACTGCTGCTGCGTCTGTCTCGCGCGCCTGCTTCGGGCGCCGAGCTCGCGCGCGAGCTGGGCATCACCCGCAGTGCGGTGTGGAAGCGCGTCGAGTCGCTGCGCGCCGCCGGCGTGGAAGTGCAGGCGCGCCCCGGAGCAGGCTATTGCCTGGCCTCGCCGCTGTCCCTGCTGGACGCCGCGGCCATCGCGGCGGGGCTGAGTGCATCGGCGCGTGCCGAGTTGGCGGGCATCGATGTGTTGTTCGAAACCGACTCCACCAACGCACTGGCCCTGCGCGAGCCCGCGCCCGTGCGCGGCGCCCGCGCCTGGCTGGCGGAACGCCAGACCGCTGGCCGCGGGCGGCGCGGCCGCCGCGGGGCGTCACCGCTGGCCGCCCCTGT
>NZ_JAIBFH010000463.1 GCF_019459675.1 Arenimonas sp. | reverse complement strand
GGGGGGGGGCGGGTCTCTGCCCGGGGGGGGGGCCCCCGCGCGCGATGCCGCGCGGGGGCGTCCGGGTCAGCCGAGCACGCCGGGCTGGGCGGCGCCGTCGCGGACGAACGGGTACTTCACCACGCGCACCGGCAGGCGCTTGCCGCGGATGTCCACCTCCGCCGTCGCGCCGGCGTCGCCGGCCGGCACGCGGGCCAGGGCGATGGCCTTGCCCAGCGTCGGCGAAAAGGTGCCCGACAGGATCTCGCCCTCGCCCGCCGCGGTGAACACCGCCTGGCCGTGGCGCAGCACGCCCTTCTCGTCCAGCACCAGGCCGATCATCTGGCGCGCGGCGCCAGCGGCCTTCTGTGATTCCAGCACCGCGCGTCCCGAGAAGTCGCGGCCTTCGTCCAGCGAAACGGTCCAGGCAAGCCCGGCTTCGTAGGGCGTGGCCGACTCGTCCATGTCCTGGCCGTACAGGGCCATGCCGGCTTCCAGGCGCAGCGTGTCGCGCGCGCCCAGGCCGGCGGGCTTCACGCCCACGGCCAGCAGGCGGGTCCAGAACTGTACGGCCTGGCTTTCCGGCACCAGGATCTCGAAGCCGTCCTCACCGGTGTAGCCGGTGCGGGCAATGAACAGGCCGTCGGCCTCGCAGGCGACGAACTTGCCCAGCTTGCCGGCCGCCTGCGCTGCTGCCGGCGACAGCAGCTCGAGCACCTTGGCGCGGGCGTTGGGTCCCTGCACGGCAACGATGGCCAGGTCGCGGCGCTCGCGGATGTCGATGCCGAACGGGGCCGCCTGCGCGGTGATCCAGGCCAGGTCCTTGTCGCGGGTGGCCGCGTTCACCACCAGGCGGAAGAAGTCGTCGGTCAGGTAATAGATGATCAGGTCGTCGATAACCCCGCCGTTGGCGTCGAGCATGCAGGCGTACAGCGCCTTGCCCGGCACCTTGAGCTTGTCCACCGAATTGGCCACCAGCTGGCGGAGGAAGGCCCGCACCTGGCCGCCGTGGAGGTCCAGGATGGTCATGTGCGAGACGTCGAACATGCCGGCGTCGCGCCGCACCTGGTGGTGCTCCTCGATCTGCGAGCCGTAGTTGATCGGCATGTCCCAGCCGCCGAAGTCCACCATCTTGGCGCCGAGCGCGCGGTGGGTTTCGTTGAAGACGGTCTTCTTGCTCATGGCCTGCCCTGGTGACGGATGCGAGGCGGCCATTATCGCAGAGCCGCCCCACTCCGGTGCGGGGCGCCGGCCAGGCCGTGACGCCCCCGCCCTGGCTTCAGCCGACGCCGCGCACCTGCAGCGACATGTTGTGGGCGCTGACCACGCGCACGCGGGCGCCCTGCGGCAGGTCCTCGCCTTCGACGGTCCAGAAAGCGTCGCCGATCTTCACGCGGCCACGGCCGTCCACGATGGCCTGGTCGAGCACGTACACCTGGCCCACCAGCTGTTCGCCACGGCGATTGAGCAGGGGCTGGTCGCTGGGCCGCTCCTTGTTGCGGAAGAAGCGCATGTAGATCGCAATGGCCGCGAAGCCCAGCGACACGAAAGCAATGGCCTGCCCGATCGGCGGCAGGTCCGGGAACACCAGCAGCAGCACGAACACCACCGCCGCGGCCAGCCCCAGCCAAAGCATGAACACGCCCGGCGCCAGCGTTTCAGCGGCGATCAGAAGCAGCGCAAGGCCGCCCCAGACCATCAGTTCAACGCGCATGTCAGCCTCCGATCCGCGGCGGCTGCACCTTCGTGGCCGCGGCGGCCGGGCCGCCCTGCTGGGACAGGCTTTCACGGGCCAGCTCGGCAATGCCGCCCAGCGAGCCCAGGATGCCGGTGGACTCCATCGGCATCAGCACGAACTTCTGGTTCGGCGCTTCGGCCAGGGCCTTGAACGCCTCGATGTACTTCTGCGCCACGAAGTAGTTGATGGCCTGCACGTTGCCCTTGGAGATGGCCTCGGAAACCATGCGCGTGGCGTTGGCCTCGGCCTCGGCCAGGCGCTCGCGCGCCTCGGCGTCGCGGAAGGCGGCTTCGCGCTTGCCCTCGGCCTCCAGGATGGCGCCCTGCTTCTCGCCTTCGGCGCGCAGGATCTCGGAGGCCCGGTGGCCTTCGGCTTCCAGGATGTTGGCGCGCTTCTCGCGCTCGGCCTTCATCTGGCGGGCCATCGAATCGATCAGGTCACGCGGCGGCTGGATGTCCTTGAGCTCGATGCGGTTGACCTTGATGCCCCAGGGATGCGTGGCCACGTCCACCACGCTGAGCAGCTTGGCGTTGATCTCGTCGCGCTTGCTCAGCGACTCGTCCAGGTCCATCGAGCCGATGGACGTGCGGATGTTGGTCATCACCAGGGCGATGGTGGCCTGCTCGAGGTTGCTGACTTCATACGCGGCCTTGGCGGCGTCCAGCACCTGGAAGAAGATCACGCCGTCCACCTTCACCACGGCGTTGTCGCGGGTGATGACGTCCTGCGAGGGCACGTCCAGCACCTGCTCCATCATGTTGACCTTGCGGCCCACGCCCTGGATCACCGGGAACAGGAAGTGCAGGCCGGGGCTCATGGTGTGGGTGTACTTGCCGAACCGCTCGACGGTCCATTCGTAGCCCTGCGGGACCATGCGCACCGTCTTGGCCAGCACGACGATGCCCGCGAGCAGGATGATGATGGTCAGGATTTCCACGGTGACGCTCTCCCCGGTTGGTATGGCCTGAGTCTATAGCGGAGGCGGGGCCCGGTTGTCTATGATATTGCGAATCATTCTCATCCGTAATACGATTACTCCCGCCGGGCACCCGCCCACCTCGTCTATCCAGGTATCCCTCCGTGTCCAACAAGCTGCGCATCGCCATCTCCCTCGCCCTGCTTTCCTCCTCAGGCCTGGGGTGGGCACAGGCCACCACGTCGCCCGAACTGGCCCTGGTCCGCCTGGACAGCGTGAATGTCTTCGGCAAGGCCGAAGATGTGGACAAGGCTTCCGGCTCGGCCCACTACCTCGACCAGGAGACCCTGGCCAAGTTCAACTACCGGGACATCCACCGCGTGCTGCGCCAGGTCCCCGGCGTCTACCTGGTGGAAGAGGACGGCTACGGCCTGCGCCCGAACATCGGCATCCGCGGCTCCGGCACCGACCGCAACAGCCGCATCACGGTGATGGAAGACGGCGTGCTGATCTCGCCGGCGCCCTACGCCGCCCCCGCCGCCTACTACTTCCCGACCATGAGCCGCATCCACGCCGTGGAAATCCGCAAGGGCTCGGCCTCGGTGCAGGCCGGCCCGCGCACCACCGGCGGCGCACTGAACCTGATCTCCACGCCCATCCCGGCCAGCGCTTCGGCGCAGGTGGATCTGTCGGCCGGCACGGACGGCACGCTGCTGACCCACGCCTGGGCCGGCGCGACCGGCGAGCGCTTCGGCGGCATGGTGGAAGGCGTGCGCCAGCAGTCGGACGGCTTCAAGCGCATTGACGGCGGCGGCGACGCCGGCTTCTCATTGAACGACTTCGTGGGCAAGTTGCGCTGGGTCAGCGCGCCCGACGCCACCCGCTACCAGCAGCTGGACTTCAAGATCGGCCGCAACACCCAGGACAGCAATGAAACCTACCTCGGCCTGACCGACGCCGACTTCGCTCTGGATCCGAACCGCCGCTATGCCGCTTCGCGCCTGGACAACATCCAGACCGAGCACAACCTGTATGAGCTGCGCCACCTGATCGAGCTCAGCGACAACGCCGAACTCACCACGGTGGCCTACCGCACCGAGTTCTCGCGCAACTGGTACAAGCTCAACGACGTGCTGAACCCGGTCAGCGGCTCGTTCGTCGGCATCAGCACCATCCTGGACGACCCGGCGACGTATGCCACGCAGTACGGATGGCTAACCGGCGGCAACAGCCCGGACAACGCGCTGCGCCTGCGCAACAACAACCGCCGCTACTACACCCAGGGCGTGCAGAGCGTGCTGGGCCTGTCGCTGGCCAGCGGCGCCACCACGCACGAGGTCGAAGTGGGCCTGCGCCTGCACCGCGACCAGGAAGACCGCTACCAGGACGACGACCGCTACCGCATGCAGGACGGCCTGCTGGTGCTGACCCGGGACGGCGCGCCGGGCACCCAGGACAACCGCGTGGGCGATGCCGACGCCCTGTCGCTGTACGTGCAGGACACCATCAGTTTCGGCCAGTGGATCCTGACGCCGGGCGTGCGCTACGAGCGCATCGACCTCACCAGCACCCGCTACTCCACCGCCACCGGCCGACGCGACGTGGTGCAGTCGGTGGTGGACAGCGAAGTCAGCGAAGTGATCCCCGGCTTCGGCGCCACCTATCTGTTGAACGACGACGTGACGCTGTTCGCCAGCGTGCACCGCGGCTTCAACCCGCCGGGCCCGGCGTCGGGTTCGGAGTCCGAGAAAAGCGTCAACGGCGAATTCGGCCTGCGCTACGGCCGCGAGGCGCTGGGCGCCGAGCTGGTGGGCTTCGTCAACGACTATTCCAACCTGGTGGGCACCTGCACCGGCTCCACCGGCGGTAACTGCAACATCGGCGACCAGTTCGACGCGGGCGAGGCGCGCGTGAGCGGGCTGGAAGCCAGCGCGTCGTACGACTTCGGCAACGGCGGCGCCATCGCCATCCCGGCGTCGCTGTCCTACACCTATACCCGGGCCGAGTTCCGCGAAAACTTCAGCTCCAGCTTCGAGGAATGGGGCAACGTCACCGCCGGCGACCGCCTGCCCTACCTGCCCGAGCACCTGCTGCACGCCGAGATCGGCGTGGTGGGCGAGCGCTGGCGCCTGGGCCTGGCCGCCAACTACCTGGACGAAATGCGCAGCGAAGCCGGCTCGGGCGCGATCCCCACCGGCCAGGGCACCGACTCCGCGGTGGTCTGGGACCTGACCGCCGCCCTGCGCGTGCACGACCAGGTGGAGTTCTACGCCCGCCTCGAAAACCTGACCGACGAAACCTACATCGTGGCCCGCCGCCCGGCCGGCGCCCGCCCCGGCCAGCCCCGCAGCGCCTTCGCCGGCGTCCGCCTCTCCTTCTAACTCCATCAGGAACGGGGTCAGGTTCACTTAATAGCCGCGGCCGATGCGGCGGCCTTGAGCAAACTGCAGCAGCTCGAACGCCTGATCGATTGCCGTGCCGTGCCCGAAGCGCTGAAGGCGCGCGGCGCCCACTATCTGGTCCAGGCCGCGCGCGCGGGCGAACCCGAAGCCAAGCTTCGCTACGCGGATGGGCATCACTTTCGACCCGACGGCCGCGGCGTTCTTTCCGACCCCGGCTTCGACACCTGGCGCCGCGAAGCTCCCGTCATGCTGCAGCGAGCCTTTGAGGCGGGCTATCCGGACACGGCGATTTACCTGCATATCGCCCATGCGTCGGACGTGGGATTCATGGCGTCGCTGATCGAAGACGACCGCGAGCAGGGGCTTGCCGCCCAGCACCTTCATGCCCGGCTTTTGGCGCGCCGTGGGCCGGTTCAATCCTGGGGACTGGATGCCGCCGCCCAGCAAAGAGCGCGAGAACTCGCGGCGCAGTGGCATCGAAACTATTTCAAAAACCGGACTTATCCTGCGATGCTCATGGGCTCCTTGCACTCCGCGCAACCGTCCTCATCGCGACCCCGGCCGTTCTGCGCCGACGCGGCCGCTCAACCCTGACGCCCGAGGGCGCTGAAACCCCATGACCCGTCGCCAACAAACCCTTCGCCTGGCCCTGCTTTGCTTGCTCGCTCTCCTGGCTGCGGGATGGCTTTTCTTCGAGCCCGCCGAGCGCGCCGGGTCGGCACCCTCGCCTTTGCCCGATGCCGCCCCCGACACCGAAACCGCAGGCGTGCCCCGCCCCGCGACTGCGCGCCCGTCCCTGCCCCCGCCACGCGGCGCGCCCACCGCCGACATCGCTTCAAGCCTGGCCGCGCTGGCCGACGCCGGTGACGGCCAGGCCGCGTGCCGCCTCAGCGCCGAACTCATGCGCTGTCGTTTCCTGACCCAGGCGCAAGCCGACGCCAACCCGGGCATGACCAGGAACATCGCCCGGCTGCAGGCGGCCGGCAAACACGACCAAGCCCGGATGCTCGAGGCCAGGCTGTCGAAGATGACTTCTCAGCTGGCGTCCTGCGCCAGCCTTCCTGCGGGCCTGGACAAGCGTGCGCTGCACTACTTCCGTGTTGCCGCACTGGCCGGCAATCCCGGCCTGCTGTTTCGCTATGCCTCAGGGTCGGGCTTCGAAAGCGAGCGCGGCTATGGCTACCTGGCCAAGCCGGAGTTCGACCAGTGGCGGGGCGAGGCGGAAGCGGCGATGCAGCGTGCGCTGTCGCAGGGCCGACCGGAAGCCGCCCTGGCGCTGCGCATGGCTTATGCCAGCGACGACGGGCTGTTCCCGGGGCTGGTGGCCAACGATGATCGCCAGGCCTACGCCTACGCACGCCTGATCGAGCGACTGTTCGGCGACACGCTGGCAGCGGCCGCCTTCCTGCCGCCGCGCCCTTCGATACCGCCGGCGGAGGCGCAGCTGGCCGACACGCTGGCCGCCGATTGGCACCAGCGTTATTTTGACCAACAACAGTTCGACGTGATGTCCGTGATGGCGCGGATTGTCTCGCAGCCCTGGCAGGACGACGCGCCGGACGATGCCTGCCGGGCGGGGAGCGTTGCCCATGACTGACCGTCGCGTTCGTGCCGCGCTGGTGACGGTTGCGCTGGGCGTGGTCGTCCTGGGTGTGTGGATGTTGTGGCCGGCGCCGCCATCCGGCGAAGCGGCGCGCACGACCGCACCCGCGCCACCGGAGGGCGCCGACCGCGGCACGGGTTCGCCGAAGGACACGCCATCGCGCCCCGGCGCGGCCACCTCCGCGCCCCTGCCGCTCCCGGGCACACCGATCGCGCAGGTCATCACCGCACTCAAGCCGCGCGCCGACGCCGGCGACAGCCGCGCCGCCTGCCGCCTCGCCGTTGAACTGCTGCGCTGCCGGCATCTGCAGGAGTACAGCCAGTTCGCC
Organism: Arenimonas sp.; assembly: GCF_019459675.1. Classification (GTDB taxonomy): domain Bacteria; phylum Pseudomonadota; class Gammaproteobacteria; order Xanthomonadales; family Xanthomonadaceae; genus Arenimonas. The sequence continues at coordinate 4,592 of NZ_JAIBFH010000463.1, read as the reverse complement.
TCGCTCGACGGGGTGTCGGCAGACGTGGCGCTGGCAGACAAGGGCCATTCGGACATCGCCGACCAGTTCGCCGAGATGCAGATCCGTCAGATCCGGATGGGCGAACAGTGCGCAGCCATCGAGCCGGCGCTGCTGGAGATGGCGGATGGCTACCTGGCCAACGCCGCGTTCGCGGGAGAACCCGAAGCCATGGTGCGCTACGCCACGGGCGCGCACCACGGCATAGCGGGCAGCAGCGCGTTCATACGCGACCCGGATTTCGAACGCTGGCGCCGCGAGTCGCCAGGCATGTTGCTGCGTGGCGTCCAGGCCGGCCGACTGGATGCCGTGGCCCTGCTCGGCGCTGCCTACCGGTCAGACTTCACGCCCTACGCCGGGCTGGTCGCCGATGACCCGGTGCAGGCGCTGGCCTGGGGCATCGTCTATTCCCGCTTGTCGGGCGCAACACAGCCCGCCTTTGAATCCAGCGACCCGGACATACAGGCCCGCGCCAGCGCCCTGGCCAGTCAGTGGCACGCCAGCTATTTCAACAATGCCGTCCTCAAGCAGGGCGAGGTCCCGGTGCAGCTGCAGCCCCTGCACCTGCCGATGCGGCCGCTGGAGGAAGACCGGTTCTGTGAGCCGCCGCGCGCGCCCTCGCCCGCCGCCGGGCTATAATCACCTCGCTTTCCCTGGCTTCGGGGAGTAGCCCAGGCCCCCACGGGGCCGCCGCGCATCAACATACTTGGCGACCATCGCCATGGTGCCCGGGCAAGGCAGCACGCTTGCGGGCAAGACCGAAGGCCGGCATGTCGCGCACCCGGGCCGGGCCGCGTCTGTTGGCCTTCGTCCGCCCTGCGTCCCGGCCCCGGAGTTTTATTTGGACGCTTTGCTCGTTTCCACCTTCGCCGTGGCGGTTGCCGAAATCGGCGACAAGACCCAGCTGCTCGCCCTCGTGCTGGCCGCGCGCTACCGCAAACCCTGGCCGATCATCGCCGGCATCCTGGTGGCCACCGTGCTCAACCATGCGCTGGCCGCGTGGTTTGGCAGCCTGGTCACCGGCTGGGTCAGCCCCGAAGTGCTGCGCTGGGGCGTGGTGCTTTCCTTCGCGGCCGTGGCCGCCTGGGCCCTGGTGCCCGACAAACTGGACGAAGACGAAGTGAAGCCGCCGCGCTTCGGCGCCTTCGTGGCCACGCTGATCGCCTTCTTCATCGTCGAGATCGGCGACAAGACCCAGGTCGCCACCGTGGTGCTGGCCGCGCAGTATTCACCGCTGTGGCAGGTGATCGCCGGCACCAGCCTGGGCATGGCCATCGCCAACGTGCCGGTGGTGCTGCTGGGTGCGCGCTTCGCCGCAAAACTGCCCCTGAAGGCGGCGCGCTATGCCGCGGCGGCCATTTTCGCCGCCCTGGCGGTCTGGGTGGCGGTGGGCGGCCTGCCCGGCTGACGCAGGCGGGCCTGACAGGCAGGGGTCGGCCGGCTATCCTCGGCCATCCCTCCCCAGGCCACGACCCCCGGCGTGAGTACCCTGAGAGAAACGCTGGAAGACCTGGCCAACTCGCTGCGCGAGCGCCCGGACGAGATCCTGCTGGAAGTCGGCGCCGGCGGCGAACTGCTGGTGGCCCGGCTGCGCGTGGCCGTGGCGTTCCTGCTGATCCTGCTGCCCCTGCTGAACCATGTCGCGGGCGGCACGGCGATGGAGTCCGCGGCGGGCCTGGTGGGAGCGGGCCTGATCATGCTGTTCAGCCAGCTCTGGCTCAGCCTGGCCCTGCGCAAGCGCCGCTTCCGATGGCTGCCCGCGGTGTCGGCGGCCTTCGACGTCAGCATGGTCAGCCTGGTGCTGGGCCTGCTGGTCCTGGAGTCTCCGGCGGCCGCGCTCAACAGTGCCGTGGTCTGGGCCTGCTATCCGCTGGCGGTGTTCGCCACCGCCCTGCGCCATGACGTGCGCGTCACCGTGCTGGCCGGCGGCCTGGCCGTGCTGCAGTCGGCGTTGCTGTGGCTGGCCATCAGCCAGCTCAACGATGGGCCGCTGGTGTCGTCGGTGTACGGCACGGTCACCACGTCCACCCAGCTGCAGCGACTGGTGCTGCTGCTGGCGGCCACGCTGGTGACGGCCATGGTGGTGTTCCGTGCCCAGCGCCTGACCCAGCTGTCGGGCACCGACGGCCTGACCGGCCTGCCCAACCGCAGCTACCTCAACACCCGGGTGCCGCAGCAGGTGCTGGAAGCCCGCAGCGCCGGCCAGACCCTGTGCCTTGCCCTGATCGACCTGGACCACTTTCGCCACATCAACGCCGAGCTGGGCCACCTGGCCGGTGACCGTGCGCTGCGCCATGCGGTGAAGGTGCTGCGCATGGAGCTGGGGCGCGAGGAGCCGATGATCCGGGTCGGCGGCGAGGAGTTCGTGCTCATCCTGCGGCTGCCGATCGGGGCGGCCTGGGAGCGCATGGAGGTGCTCCGGCGCAAGCTCGAAAGCCACCCCTTCGTGCCCGAGCCGGATGTGGAGCCGCGTAAACTCACGCTCAGCGCCGGCATGGCCAGCTGCCCGCAGGACGCCAACGACCTGTCGGGGCTTATGCGGCGGGCCGACCTGCGCCTGCGCCACGCCAAGGCCAACGGCCGCAACCGCGTGGTGGCGCGCGACGAACGCTGAGGCCGCCTTGCCGGGAAAGGGGGCGTGAACTACCCTGCCGCATCGTCCCGGGGGTTCCCAGCTCAATGATCGCCAGCATTCTTTTCGGCCTGTTCGGCCTGTCCGTCCTGCTCTTCATCGCCTGGCTGTTCTCCAACAACCGGGGCGCGGTGGACTGGCGGCTGGTGGCCACGGGCATCACCCTGCAGATCGGTTTCGCGGCGCTGGTGCTGCTGGTGCCGGGCGGCAAGGACGTGTTCGACGCGCTGGGCCAGGGCTTCGTCAAGATCCTGAGCTTCGTGGGCGAGGGTTCGCGCTTCATCTTCGGCGACCTGATGGACACCTCGAAGTTCGGCTTCATCTTCGCCTTCCAGGTGCTGCCCACCATCATCTTCTTCGCCGCGCTGATGAGCGTGCTTTACCACCTGGGCGTGATGCAGTTCATCGTGCGCATCATGGCCCTGGCCATCACCAAGGTGATGAAGGTGTCGGGCGCCGAAACCACCAGCGTGTGCGCCAGCGTGTTCATCGGCCAGACCGAGGCGCCGCTTACCGTGCGCCCCTACATCAGCCGCATGACCGAATCCGAACTCATCACCATGATGATCGGCGGCATGGCCCACATCGCCGGCGGCGTGCTGGCGGCCTACGTGGGCATGCTGGGCGGCGAAGACCCGGTGCAGCAGCTGTACTACGCCAAGCACCTGCTGGCCGCTTCCATCATGGCCGCGCCGGCCACCCTGGTGATCGCCAAGCTGCTGATCCCGGAAACCGGCAGCCCGCTCACCCGCGGCACGGTGAAGATGGAAATCGAAAAGACCACCAGCAACGTCATTGACGCCGCCGCCGCCGGCGCCGCCGACGGCCTGCGCCTGGCGCTGAACATCGGCGCGATGCTGCTGGCCTTCATCGCGCTGATCGCGCTGCTGAACTGGCCGCTGACCTGGATGGGCGAAGTGACCGGCCTGGCGCAGTGGCTGGGCCGCCCGACCGACATGGCCACCCTGCTGGGCTACCTGCTGGCCCCGATTGCCTGGGTGATCGGCGTGCCGTGGCAGGACGCCACCACGGTGGGCGGGCTGATCGGCCAGAAAATCGTGCTCAATGAATTCGTGGCCTACCTGCAGCTGGCCGACATCGTCAACGGCAACGTCGAGGGCGTGGTGCTGACCGAGAAGGGCAAGCTGATCGCGACCTACGCGCTGTGCGGCTTCGCCAACTTCAGCTCCATCGCCATCCAGATCGGCGGCATCGGTGGCCTGGCCCCCGAGCGCCGCCAGGACCTGGCCCGCTTCGGCCTGCGCGCCGTTCTGGGCGGCACGTTGGCCACGCTGATGACGGCCACCATTGCCGGCGTGCTGACCAGCATCGGTGCCTGATCGCATGGCCGGCTGCGTCATCGTCGTCGGCTCGTACAACCAGGACCACGCCTGGAACTGCGACGTGCTGCCGGCACCCGGCGCCACGCGCCTGGGCAGCTATGCCAGCGGCCCCGGCGGCAAAGGCTTCAACCAGGCCGTTGCGGCCGCGCGCGTGGGCGCCGCCACCACCTTCATCACCGCCCTGGGTGAAGACGCCGCAGCCGACCAGGCCCGCGCGCTCGCGGCGGACGACGGCATCGAACTGCGCGCCGAAATCCACCCGGCCCTGCCCTCGGGCACGGCCGGCATCTTCGTGGACGGCAACGGCCGCAATGTGATCGTGGTGGCGCCGGGCGCGAACGAAGCGCTGTCGGTGGACTTCATCGCCGGGCAAGCCGATGCGTTCGCCCGGGCCGCCGTGGTGCTGGCGCAGCTGGAAGTAGACGCGGGTGCCGTGCTGGCCGCGCTGCAGGCCGGCCGGAGCGCCGGCGCGCTGACCGTGCTCAACCCCGCGCCCGCCAACGCGCCCACCAGCCACGCGCTGCTGGCGGCCGCCGACCTGCTGACGCCCAACGAAACCGAATTCGTGGCGATGCTCGCGCGCCCCCCCCCCCGGGCCC
>NZ_JAIBFH010000439.1 GCF_019459675.1 Arenimonas sp. | reverse complement strand
TCGGCCACCAGGCGGTGGCCGCGGCTCACCAGTTCGATGGCCAGTTCGCTCTTGCCCGCGCCCGAGTCACCGGTGATCAGCACGCCGATGGAATAGATTTCCATGAACACGCCGTGCATCGTGATGCGCGGCGCCAGCGCGCGCGCCACGTGGTACTGCAGCAGGTTGAGCAGTTCGTAGCCGCGGCGCGGCGACACCCACAGCGGCGTGTCGGATTCCTCGGCCAGCTCCCGCAGGTCGGTGGGGCAGGACTGGTCCTGGGTGATCACCATCGCCAGCGGGCGCGAGTCCATTATTTTCTGCAGCACTTCCCAGCGCTGGCGGGCGTCCAGCCCGTCCAGCCAGGCCAGCTCGGCCGAGCCGATGATCTGCACCTTGTTGGGGTGGATGACGTTGAGGTAGCCCGCCAGCGACGGCCGGCGCGACAGGTGTTCGCCGCGCTCGATGACCCGTTCACCGCCGCGCTGCCCTCCTACCAGCCAGCGCAGCGCCAGGCGCTCGCGCAGCTCCTCGAACAGGTCGCGCGCGAGCAGGCGGTCGGCCATCTCAGGTGACCGCCGGGTGCTCGGACTGCCATTCGGACAGCAGCGCGTAAAGCGCCGCCGAATCACCCGCCTGCCGCAGGCGGTCGCGGAACCCGGCGTCGCCGAACATCTCGGCCAGGTTCGCCAGCAGCAACAGGTGCTGCTGGGCGTAATGCTCGGGCACCACCAGCGCGAACACGATGTCCACGGGCATGCCGTCGGGCGCATTGAAGTCCACCGGCTCGGATAGCCTCATGAACACGCCGGTGGCGCTGGTGAGGCGGCTGCTGCGCCCGTGCGGAATCGCAACGCCGTGGCCCAGGCCGGTGCTGCCCAGGCGCTCACGCCCGCACAGGCTGTCGTAGATGCCGCGTTCGTTGTCGCCGTCGGCACCGGCGGCCAGGAGCGTTGCCAGCTGTTCAAGCAGGCGCTTCTTGCCGCTGGTGACGACGTTGGCTTTTACGCGTGCGGGCGTGAGCAGGTCCAGCAAATGCATGGCAGTGTCAGCCGAAGCTGTCCGAACGAGTGGGGGATGCACCGCGGTGATGGTCGGTCATCTTTTCTTTCTGCTTGAGCACCAGGCGGTCGAGCTTGTCGGCCAGCAGGTCGATGGCGGCATACATGTCGGGGGCCACCGATTCGGCGTGCAGTGTCTTGCCCGGGGTGGACAGCGTGGCTTCTGCCTTCCGCTCCAGCTTATCCACCGACAGGGTGACGCGGGCGTCAAGCGGGTGGTCGAAGTGGCGAGCGACGCGCGCAAACTTGTCCTGCACGTAGTCGCGCAGCGGTGGGGTGATTTCCATTTGGTGCCCGTTGATGTCGATCCGCATGGTCACGATCCTCCTGGATGGGTCACGCACACAACAAGACACGGCCGCCGGTTCGAGGCCGTGTCGTAAAAGCCGGATTCACAGGGCGTCCCGGCGATGGAACGGGCAGGCGGAGGGGCGCGGGCATCATGCCAGTCGCTGCCGTTCGTTGGACGCGGAAATATTCATTGCTTCGCGGTATTTTGCCACGGTTCGCCGGGCCACGGGGATGCCTTCGCCCTTCAGTATCTCGGCCAGGCGCTGGTCGGAAAGCGGGGCGCGGGGATTCTCGCCGTCAATCAGCTTGCGGAGCATGGCCTGGATGGCTGTCGCGGACGCCGCGCCGCCGTGTTCGGTGGCAATGCCCGAGCTGAAGAAGTGCTTGAACTCGAACGTGCCGCGGGGCGTGCGCAGGTACTTGCGCGTGGTCGCGCGGGAGATGGTGGATTCGTGCAGGTCCAGTTCTTCCGCCACCTCGCGCAGGGTCAGCGGGCGCATGGCCTCCAGGCCGTGGTCGAGGAAGCCACTTTGCTGGCGGACGATGGACTTGGACACGCGCAGCAGCGTGTCGGCGCGGGTTTCCAGGCTTTTGATCAGCCAGCGGGCCTCCTGCAGCTGGCCGCGCAGGTAGCTGTCGTCCTCGCGGCTGGCCTTGCCGATCAGGCTTTCGTAGTGCCGGTTGATGCCGAGCCGGGGCTGGCTGCCGGCCGCCAGCACCACCTTCCACACGCCGCCCTGGCGGTAGGCGATGGCGTCGGGGGCGATGTATTCGGCTTCGCCCGCGCTCACCTGGGCGCCGGGCTTGGGGTCCAGCGACTTGAGCAGGGCCACGGCCTGGTCCATGTGCTCGCCCGGCACGCCCAGCTGGGCCGCCAGCTTGGGCGGACCCTGCCTGGCCAGCACGTCCAGATGATTGCGGCAGACCTCCCGGGCCAGCGCGACGCCGGGCGTGTCTTCGCTGATCAGGCTCAGCTGCACGCACAGGCACTCGGAAAGGCTGCGGGCGCCGCTTCCCACCGGATCGAAGTGCTGGATGATGTGGAGCACGGTCTCAATCTCGCCCGGCTCGGCCACCACTTCCGGCGCCAGCGCCGCCTGGATGTCCTGCAGCGGGCCTTCCAGGTAGCCGTCGTCGTTGATGGCTTCCACCACCGCTTCGCCGATGGCCAGGTCGCGCGGGCTGAGGTGGCTCAGCCGGAGCTGCCAGAGCAGGTGGGCGTGAAGGTCCACCGGCGCGGCCGCCGTGAACTCGTCGCTGTCCTCGTCGCCATTGCCCCGGCGCTCGTAGCCGCCGGCGCTGGACTCGTTCCAGTCAGGGCTTTCGCCGGGGTCGTAGTCGCCGCTGTCGGGGTGGTCGGAAGCTTCTTCGCCCGGGGTGGCCTCCGGGGCCTTGTCGCCTTCGCTGGTGGCCGAGTACACGTCGTCCACCGCTTCTTCTTCGGCGTCTTCTTCGCGCTCCAGCTGCGGGTTGGCGTCCTTGGCCTGGTTGAGCTCGGCCTCCAGCTCCAGCGCCGAAAGCTGCAGCAGGCGGATCGCCTGGCGCAGCTGGGGCGTCAGGGAAAGCTGCTGGCCTAGCCGGGTTTGTAAGGTGGGCTTCATCTCGATCCGCGGGGCGGCGCTTGCCGGGCTACAGGCGGAAGGAGTCGCCCAGGTAGACGCGACGCACTTCCGGATTGGCCAGCACCGCGTCGGGGGTCCCCTGCGCCAGCACCGTACCTGCGTTGAGGATATACGCGCGGTCGCAGATTCCCAAGGTTTCGCGCACGTTGTGGTCGGTGATCAGCACGCCGATGCCGCGATCCTTCAAATGGCGGACGATTTTCTGGATCTCACCGACCGAAATCGGGTCCACGCCGGCGAAGGGTTCGTCGAGCAGCATGAAGCGCGGGTTGGCCGCCAGCGCGCGCGCGATTTCCACCCGGCGACGCTCGCCGCCCGACAGGCTGGCGCCGGCCTGGCCGGCCACGTGGCCCACCTGCAGCTCCTCGAGCAGCGCCGACAGTTCGCGGGCGCGGCCGGCGGCGTCCAGGTCAGGCCTCAGCTCCAGCACGGCCGCCACGTTGTTGGCGACGCTGAGCGTGCGGAACACTGACGCTTCCTGCGGCAGGTAGCCGATGCCGCGCTGCGCGCGTTCGTGCATCGGCAGGCCGGTGATGTCCTTGCCGTCGAGCAGGATCTGGCCTTTGTCGGCCGCCACCAGGCCCACGATCATGTAGAAGCAGGTGGTCTTGCCCGCGCCGTTGGGGCCCAGCAGGCCCACCACTTCGCCCGGACGCAGGCTCAGGCCGAAATCGGTGACGACTTCCCGCGACTTGTAGCGCTTGGCCAGCCCCGCCGCGGTCAGCATCAGTTCGCCGGCTCCGGCGCCGGCGCCGGGGGGGGGGGGGGGGGGGGGGCCGGGGCTGGGGGCCAGGGCCGGGTGCGGCTGGGCACGGTGTGGGCGTGGCCCC
>NZ_JAIBFH010000426.1 GCF_019459675.1 Arenimonas sp. | reverse complement strand
AACCCGGCGAGGTGCTGGCCGCGCTGGGCGGCGCCGGGGCGGTGCGGCCGCGCGTGCACCTGCCCCGCGTGCATCGCCAGGACGCCGGCCGGGGCGGGGGCGCCCTGGCCGGGCGCATCCGCGACGGCAACACCGACGCGGTGCTGGCGTCGCTGCAGTCGGGCGCCGTTGCCGGCGTGCAGTGGCTGGCCGGCACCGACCGCGGCCTGCCCGCGGCCGCACTGGCCGCCGCGCTGCCGGCGTACCGCGCCGTGCAGCAGGCGGCCGGCGCGGCGGACGCGCTGGAGCGCGCCAAGGGCTTCCGCCTGCTGACCGCGCTGCGCGAGGGTGCCAGCGGCAGCGTGGAGCTGAACGCGCGCATCGCCGACGCGCTGCGGCCCGTGGGCGAACGCGACCAGCGCCTGTTTACCGGTGCCCTGCTGATGATCACCGCCAACAGCCCGCGCCACGGCCTGTTCAACGGCGACATCGGCGTGGCGTGGCCGGACGAACAGGGCCAGCTGCGCGTTTGGTTCGACGCCGGCGACAGCGACGGCCCGCGCGCCTGGCTGCCCGCCGCGCTGCCGGCGCACGAGTTCGCGTTCGCGCTCACGGTGCACAAGTCACAGGGTTCGGAGTTCGGCCAGGTGCTGCTTGCGCTGCCCGAGCGCGGCGCCCGCGTGCTGTCGCGCGAACTGCTGTACACCGGCCTCACCCGCTGCCGCCGCGGCGTCACGCTGTGGGCCAGCGAAGCGGCGCTGCGCGAAGGCATCGGCCGCGGTGCGCAGCGCTGGAGCGGGCTGGCCTCGCGCCTGCTGTGATCAGCCCGCGGTATGCAGGGTGGCCACCGCGTACTGCGCGCTGATGCGTTCGCCGTCCCAGCTGTACACCAGGTGCTGGGCCTGCACGCAGGGCCTGACCAGGTCGGGACAGAACACGCCCACGCACTCGCCGCCGGCGTGGCGCACGCTGGGGTACACCACGCCGTCCGAGCCGGCCGCACGCAGCTCGCGCGCCAGCGCCTGCGGCGGGCCGTAGTCGGTGGGGTGCAGCAGGGTTGGCCAGCCCTTGCGCAGGTCGTGCAGGCGGCCTTCGATGGCGGTGCGGTAGCAGCGCATTTCCAGCTTCATCGCCGGTTCGCGCGTGGCGGCCATGAACTTGGCGCGGTGGTACATGGTTTCGGCCACGGCAGTGTCGAGCGAACGCGCGGCGTAGAACACGCCGTAGCTGCCGTCGCTGAAGCGGCTGCCGTCGGGGTTGAGGTGGGTGAACGCGGCCATGATGGGTTGGGTGCCCGGCCCACTCACGCGCCGCGCCTTCGGCACCAGGTCCAGCCGGCCCAGCTCCTGGCGCAGGCGGGCGTTGGTGAGTGATTCGATCGCGAACAGCGCATCGAGGTCATCGGGCGAGGCGATGCGGTCGAACACGCCGCGCGGTGGGAAGCGGCTGGGCACGATGCGCCAGGCCTCCGGCCACTTCAGCAGCGTGCGCCGCGGGGCCTTGCTCACTGCCATCCGCGCTGCGCGTCCAGGTAGCTGCGCACCACGTACAGGTCGGCCACGTTGCCCGACAGCATGCGGTCCAGCGCCGAACCACCGCCGAATGGCGCGGCGTGGTTGGGCCGGCGGATCCACGCGTCGGCGCGGGTGGGGTCGGGGAACAGCAGTTCGAGCGCCTTGAAGATGCCCAGCAGGTAGCTGATGCGTTCGATCACGTCCCGGCCCGGTGCGCCGTCGCGCTGCTTTTTCCATTTGTAGAACGTGGACTCGGCCGGGTCGCCCAGCAGGCGACGGGCCTCGGCGTTCTTGAGGCCCCAGGCGTCGGCGATGCGGAAGAAGGCGCGCAGCGCGGGGCCGGCCAGTTCGTCGTGCGGGGGTGAAACCGGAGCGGTTCTGGCGGACACGGGGTGACTCCATGTGTGGAGTGAAATCAGATCCTACTCCCTTTATAAAGTGAATGCCGAAGCCGCTCAGCGCACGCCCGACGCCGCCCGACTGCGGTTCAGGTTGCTGCAGGCCGCGTGGACAAAGGGTTTCAGGCCGTTACGCGGCTTTGGATAACACAATTGAAACAAGCACTTCATGGTTTGTTGTGGTTCGGCAGGCCAACCTCGCCCCACGTTCGACGGGCCGTGCTGATCTGCCCTCCGGACGCGGCCACCAAGGCCAACCCGCTTTCCGCCCCCCGGCAGCGGTTCGTTCAAAAAAAAAGGAGCCACCCCATGAACGCATTCAAGACTTCGCTCATTGCCACCACCATCGCCCTGGCGCTCGGCGCCGGCGCCGTTTCCGCCCAGGAATCCTCGGCCGCGCCTGAGCGCACCCTGGGCCAGACCGTGGACGACGCCACCATCACCGCCTCGGTGAAGGCCAAGCTGCTGGCTGACGAGCGCACGAAGGGCTTCGACGTCAACGTCGACACCGTCAATGGCGTCGTGACGATGACCGGCGGCGCGGACTCCAGCGCGGCCAAGAGCGCGGCGCAGGAGCTGGCCGGGGACGTCGAAGGCGTCATCCTGATCAAGAACGAACTGATGGTTGCCGCGCCGGGCACCGAAGCCCGCCAGGACGCCAACACCGCCACCGCCTCGGGTGAAGTGCGCGAAGCCCTGGACGAAAGCGGCGACGGCATCGACGACGCGTGGATCACCAGCAAGGTCAAGACCCAGCTGCTGGCCGACAGTGCAGTGAAGGGCACGCAGATCACGGTCGAAACCAAGGGCAACATGGTCACGCTGGCCGGCACGGCCGACACCGCCGAGGCCCGTGCCAAGGCCATTGAGATCGCCACGGCGACCAAGGGCGTGACCCACGTGATGGCCGACGACCTGATGGTCAAGCAGTAAGCGCACCGGTACACCCGTTCCATCCATGTCAGAGTGGACAGCAGCGGTCGGGCCCCCGGGTCCGGCCGCAGCTGTTTGTGCGGTTCGCCGGCGTGTCACACTGGATTGCCGCGAGCGTTCTGCACGCCTCGCCCCCGCAGGAGCCGCCCCATGAAATCCCGCTACGTCTACCGCGTCGAAAGCCTGCCGCGACTCACCAACGCCATGGACGCCGCACGCAGCTGCGGTGTGACCGATGACGATCTGGCGGTGGTGGCGCGCCACGACATCGAACTGCGCATCGACCCCGATACGCCCGAGCCTGAAGCGCACGGCCAGCTCACCGGCCTGCTGGCCGGGCTCAGTGCGGTCACCGTGCCGACCCTGGGCGTGAGCATCGCCGGCGCCGGCCTGATCAACCTGATCGGCAACGCCATGGGCGGCTGGGTGCCTGCGCTGGCCGGCGACACGGTGGACGACGAAGTGCGGCGCCGGTTCAGCGACGAAGTGGAGGCCGGCGGCATCCTGCTGGTGGTGGACGCTACGCCCGAACTGCACGCCCGGGTGGACGCTGCGCTGCGCGACCACGGCGCCACGCCCATCGACACCGGAACGAATTGAACAGCGGCATCGGTGCGCAGTCGCACCGCTTGCAAAAGGTTTATCATACCATGGTAGGGCACCGGGGGGGTAGTTGGGCCCCGGCGCGGCGTAACCCGGTAAAACCGGCGGTGGTGCCGGCCAGCCCCCCCCC
>NZ_JAIBFH010000424.1 GCF_019459675.1 Arenimonas sp. | reverse complement strand
TCCCCAGCCGTGCCGGCCTGCGCCGGCATCGAGCCCACGGAGCCGGCGCTGCCCTGAGCCCGCATTTGCCTCAGGCCGCCGCGACCCGCCGCGCCGCCAGCCACGCGAGGGTGCCATCGAGCGGCATCGCCGCGGCGAAGTGATATCCCTGCAGGGCATCGCAGTCCCAGGCACGCAGGCATTCGGCGTCCTCGCTGGTCTCGATCCACTCCGCAGTCACCGCAATGCCGAACTCATGCGCCAGCGCGATCACCGCGCGGCAGATGCGGTCGCCGCCCTCGCGCCGGTTGCGCACGAAGCTGCCGTCTAGCTTGATGCCGCGCGGCTGGATGTGCGCCAGCCGCCCCAGCGAGGAATAGCCGACGCCGAAATCGTCCAGCACGATCTGCACACCCAGCGCCTGCAGTGCCGCCACCGGCGCCAGCAGCGCCTGCTCGTTGTCGGTGAAGGCGGTCTCGGTGATTTCGAGCGTGAGGTCGACGCCACGATTGGTGGGCCGCGAGAGCAGGGCGGTGACGGCGTTGACGTAGTCGTCGTCGAGCAGGCTCTGCGCCGAAACGTTCACCGACAGCGCGATGCCGGGGGCGTGCGCCTGCAGCTGCGGCATGGCGCGCAGCGCGCGCTCGAGCACCGCCACGTCGAGCGAGGCGGCCATGTTGTTCAGCTCGGCGATGGCGATGAAGCGCGCCGGGTCGATCCAGCCCGATTCGGGATGGTGCCAGCGGGCCAGCACTTCCAGCCGCTGCACGCGATGGTCCGAGGCCGCGACGATCGGCTGGTACCAGGCCTCCAGCGCGCTGCCGGCAATGGCCTCGTCGAGCGAGCACAGCAGGTCGTTGCGCAGCTGCATGTCCTTGAGCATGGCGTCGTCGAACAGCGCGCGGCCGTTGCGGCCGTCGCGCTTGACGTTGTAGAGCGCCACGTCCGCGCACTGCAGCATCTGGCCGGCGGTGACGCCGACGTCGCCGGGCAGGGCCATGGACACGCCGATGCTGCCGCCGACGATGCCGCGGGTCATGCCGCTCAGGGCCAGGCCGGCGATGGCCAGGTTGACGCGCTCGGCCAGGCCCAGCGCATGTTCGCTGCCGCTGCAGTCGGAAAACACGGCGAACTCGTCGCCACCGAGCCGGAAACACTGGGCGTCGTTGCCGAAATCCTGCCGCAGGCATACGGCCACCTGGATCAGCACGTAGTCGCCCATGGCGTGGCCGAACAAGTCGTTGATGGCCTTGAAGCCGTCCAGGTCCACCAGCACCAGGCAGATGGCCTGGTCCACGCTGCCGCCGGCGAGCCGGCCCTCGAGCTGCTGCAGCAGGTTGGCGCGGTTGCCCAGCCCGGTCAGCGCGTCGTGCATCGCCTCGTGCCGCCATTGCCCGCTGACCAGCTTCACTTCGGCGTACAGGTGGTTGATGCGGTCGGCCACCATGTCCACTTCGTCGCCGTGGGTACCGGGCGAGAGGGCGTCGCGTTCACCGTCGGCCATGGCGCGAAGCTCATGCTGCATGCGCTCGAGGCGGGAAATGACGCCGCGGTCCACCAGGCGCCACACCAGCAGGCTGCCGGCCAGGAAGATGCCGATCGAAATGGCCAGCAGCAGCTGCCGCACCACGCGGGTGTGTTCCACCAGCGGGTTCACCTGGTCGGCGCCGCGCAGCGTGGACGCAGCCGGGCCGGGGGTCGCGCGGGCGCTTTCCACTTCCAGGCCGGTGGACCAGTCCTGGAGCAAGCCATCGGCCAGCGGCATGACGACCATGAACACCACGCCCGCCATCACGACCATGCCAATCAGCAGCCGCGACCGGATTCCCCGTCTCGCCATGCATCGCCCTCCTCAGGCCTTGAGGCGTGGACGCTACCGGACCCGGCGGGTTCGTTCAGTACGGTAAGCCTCGTAAGGCGGCCTTGCGGGTGAAGCGCCGCGTGAAGTCCAACATTGCCGCGAACGCGGCCGGGATCACCACCAGGCTCAGCAGGGTGGACGTGATCAGGCCGCCGATGACGGCCACGGCCATCGGCTGCCGGAACGAGGCGTCCGCGCCGAAGCCCAGGGCGATCGGCAGCATGCCGGCGGTCATGGCGATGGTGGTCATGATGACCGGGCGGGCGCGCTTGCGGCAGGCGTCCACCAGGGCGTCGTGCATGCTCATGCCGTGCACGTCTTCGGCGATCACCGCGTAGTCCACCAGCAGGATGGAGTTCTTGGTGGCGATGCCGATCAGCATCAGCAGTCCGATCAGCGCCGGCAGCGACAGCATGGTGCCCGTCACCAGCATCAGGCCGAACGCGCCGCCCGCCGACAGCGGCACCGCCATCAGGATGATCAGCGGATGGCTGGCGTGGTTGAACAGCAGCAGCAGCACGGCGTAGACGCAGAACAGGCCCGCGGCCATCGCCAGCGCGAAGCCGACGAACAGTTCAACGAACACTTCCGAATCGCCGGTGTTCTGCATCTGCACGCCGGGCGGCAGGCGCTGCAGCGACGACAGCTTTTCCACCTCGGCCATCACGTCGCCCAGGGGACGGCCGTTGAGTTCGGCGGTGAAGGTGATGTTGCGCTGGCGGCCATAGCGATTGACCTGCGACGGCCCGGTGCCGGCGCGGATCTCGGCCACCGCCGACAGCGGCACCGTGCCGCCCCTCGCGCTGGGTACGCGCAGCAGCGACAGCAGCGCCTCGTCCGACAGCGCGTCCTGCTCCAGGCGCACGCGGATCGGCACCTGGCGATCGGGCAGGTTGAGCTTGGCCAGCCGCTGGCGGAAGTCGCCGCTGGTGGCGATGCGCGCGGCTTCGGCGATATCCAGCGTGGACACGCCCAGGTCGGCCGCGCGCCGCGCGTCGGGCACGATCACCAGTTCGGGCCGCAGCAGCGAGGCCGTGGAGCTGATGGTGCCCAGGCCCGGGATGGACCGCAGGTCGCGTTCGAAATCGCCGGCGGCCTGGTACAAGCGCGTGGGGTCGTCGCCGCTGAGCACCAGCATCAGCTGTTCGCCCGGTTCGCTGCTCAGGAAGCGCTGGCGCACGCCGGGCAGCTGTTCCAGGCGCGTGCGCACTTCACGTTCGAGTTCTTTCTGCGTGCGGCCGCGGTCGCCGTCGGGGCCCCAGTCGAGCACCATCGTCACCTTGCGCACTTCGCCGATGCCGTTCACCGCCGGGTCGCCCAGGTCCAGCACGCCGCCTACGGTGGCGTAGGTCTGGCGCAGCTCTGGCATGTCGCTGATCAGGGCGCGGGCGCGCTCGCTGACGGCGGCGGTCTGGTCCAGGCGCGCGCCGGGCGGCAGCTCCAGGCTCAGGTTGCTGCGGCCCAGGTCCGAGCCGGGGATGAAGGTGGCGGGGATGAAGGGCACCAACCCCAGCGAGCCGATGAACATCGCCAGCGCCAGCGCGAGCGTCTTGAAGCGGTTCGCCAGCGCCCACTCCACCAGCACCAGGTAGCGCTTCATCAGCGCCGATTCCTTTTCCACGTGCGGCTTGGGCTTGAGCTGGTAGGCCGCCATCATCGGCGTCAGCAGGCGCGCGACCATCAGCGAGAACAGCACCGCGGTGGCCGCCGTCCAGCCGAACTCCAGGAAGAACTGCCCGGCAATGCCGGGCATGAAGGCCACGGGCACGAACACCGCCGCCAGCGTCGCCGACGTGGCGATCACGGCCAGGCCGATTTCATCGGCGGCCTCGGTGGCCGCCTGCTTGGGCGGCTTGCCCATGGCCAGGTGGCGGTCGATGTTCTCCACCTCCACGATGGCGTCGTCCACCAGGATGCCCACCACCACCGCCAGCGCCAGCAGCGTGATCATGTTGAGGCTGAAGCCCAGCAGCCAGATCACGCCAAACGTGGGGATGATGGACAGCGGCAGCGCCAGCGCCGAGATCCACGTGGCGCGCCAGTCGCGCAGGAACCACCACACCACCAGCACCGCCAGCAGCGCGCCCTCCCACAGCATGGTCATGGACGAACTGAAGGACGCGCGCACTTCGTCGATGGCCGTGCTGACCAGCTTGAACTGGATGCGCGGGTGTTCGGCCTGCAGGGCCCTGATGGCCTCTTCGACGCCTTCGCCCACCTTGATTTCGCTCGAGCCGCGGGTGCGGCTGACGCCGAAGCTCACCACCGGCTGGCCGTCGATCAGCGCCAGCTGGCGGCGTTCGGCGTGGCCGTCGGTGATCGTGGCCAGCGCCGACAGCGGCAGCTGCCGGCCGTCGGGCAGCACGATGGGGAACTGTTCCAGGGTCTGGGCGCTGTCCACCGTGCCCACGGCGCGAATGGCCTGTTCACTGCTGCCCTGGGTGGCGCGGCCGCCGGAGCGCTCCACCTGCGAGCGCGCCAGCTGCGCCGACACCTCGCCGGCCGTGATGCCGTAAGCCGCCAGCACGCCCGGGCGCAGGTCCACCTGCACTTCGCGGGTGATGCCGCCGCTGCGCGCGACGGTGCCAACGCCGCGCACCGAGAACAGCTTCTTGGTGACTTCGTTGTCGACGAACCAGCTCAGTTCGTCTTCGCCCAGGCTGTCGGACGCCACGGCATAGGTGACCAGCGTGCCGCCAACAATCTCGATCTTGGCGATGATCGGCTCTTCCACGTCCCCCGGCAGCTCGGAGCGGATGCGCGATACCGCGTCGCGCACTTCGTCCAGCGATTCGTTGAGGTCCTTGCCGATGCGGAATTCGACGAAGGTGGTGGACGAGCCTTCGGTGACGGTGCTGACCAGCTTGTTGATGTCCGGCAGGCTGGCCACCGAGTCCTCGACCTTGCGCGTGACCTCGGTTTCAAGCTGGCTGGGCGTGGCGCCGGGCAGGGCCACGGTGACGGTGACGCCCGGGTAGGAAACATCCGGGAACCGCGACACCGCCAGCTGCCGGTAGCCGAACAGCCCGATGATGGTCAGCAGGATGAACAGCAGGATGGCCGGCAGCGGCCGGTTGATGGACCAGGCGGAGAAATTCATCGGTTCAATCCGCGCTGGCGGCGACGACGCGCACGCGGTCGCCGTCGGACAGGAAACCGGCGCCTTCCACCACCACGCGTTCGTCTGCTTCCACGCCTTCCAGTATTTCGACCAGGCTCTGCTGGCGTGCGCCCAGGGTTACGCGGCGCTGCGCCACCACGTCGCTTTCGCCCAACACGAACACGTAGCGATAGCCGTCGCGTTCCACCACGGCCTGGTCGGGCAGGGTGCGTGCGGGCCGGTCGCCCAGCACCAGGTCGCCCTGGGCGTACATGCCGGCGCGCAGCGCGCCCGGCGCGGGCAGGTCCACGTACACGGTGCCGGTGCGGCTTTGCGGATCCAGCGCTGGCGACACCGCGCGCACGCTGCCTTCTACCGCCACGCCGTCCGGGCCGGGCAAGCGCGCTTTCACGCCGGGCGTCACCAGGATCAGCTCGGCTTCGGGCAGTTCGGCGCGCCATTCCAGCCGGCCGTCGCGGATCACGCTGAGCAGTTCGGTGCCGGCCGCCACCACCTGGCCCGGCTGTACGGCGCGCTGCGACACCACGCCCGCATGGGGCGCACGCAGGGTGGTGAAGCCCAGCCGCAGGCGGGCATTCTCAAGCTGCGCCTGCGCGGTCTGGCGCTGGGCCTTGGCGCCCAGTTCGCCTGAAATCAGCTGGTCGGCCTCGCTGTCGGCGATCAGCTGTTCGCGCTTGAGGCGCTCGCCGCGGCGGGCGTTTGCGCTGGCCCCCCCCCGGGTGGCCAGCGCCGGGGCCAGGGCGGCGTAGGGGTTCCCCCGCTACAAACCCCCGCTGCGGTTTTTGCCCCCCCCCC
>NZ_JAIBFH010000389.1 GCF_019459675.1 Arenimonas sp. | reverse complement strand
TGTTCACCGCGCGCGGCACGCCGGTGGTCTATTACGGTTCGGAAGTGGGCTTCATGCGCGGGCGGGTCGAACACAGCGGCAACCGCAACTACTTCGGCCAGGAACGGGTGGATGCGGCGCCGGACCATCGCATCCACCAGGCGCTGCGCCGCATCGCGCGCGTGCGCGCGGCGTCGCCGGCGCTGCAGCGCGGCCTGCAGGTGAACCTGGAGCTGGCCGGCGACCGCGCGGCGTTTTACCGCGTGTTCCAGCACGGCGGCGTGTCGCAGCTGGCGCTGGTGCTGATCAACAAGGGCGATGCGCCCGAGGATTTCCGCGTGCAGCGCTACCTGCAGCCCGGCACCTGGCGCGCGGCCCTGGCCGGCGGTGAAACAACGGTGGCCGCGGGCGGCGCGCTGGAGGCCACGGTGCCGGCGCACGGCGCCGAAGTGTTCCTGCTGGATGGGGCGGTGACCGAGCCTGGCCTGGCGGCCCGGCTGGCGGAGCTCATGGCGCGGAAGGCGCGCCGCACGAACGGCGGATGACCAGCCGGGTGGGCAGCATTTCGCTGTCCACCCGCTCGCCCTGGATCTGCCGGATCAGGCTGGCCACCAGCCGCTCGCCGGCCAGGCGCGTGTCCTGCATCACGGTGGTCAGCGGCGGGTTGCTGAAGCTGGCCATCGGGATGTCGTCGAAGCCCACCACCGACACGTCGCCCGGCACGGACCGGCCGGCGTCGGCCAGCGCGCGCAGCGCACCGATTGCCAGCAGGTCGCTGGCGGCGAACACGCCGTCGAACGGCACGTCGCGCGCCAGCAGCGCTTTCATTGCGACGTAGCCCACTTCTTCGGTGGAATCGCTGGCGTCGATGCGCAGCGCTTCCTCCATCGGCAGGCCAGCCTCGGCCAGCGCGTCGCCAAAGCCGAGGTAGCGGTCCAGGAATTCCGGGCACTGCAGCGTGGCGGTGCCGATGAAGGCGATGCGGCGGCGCCCCAGCGTCACGAGGTGGCGCCCGGCCAGCTGCCCGCCCTGGTGGTTGTCGCAGCCGATCGACACGCCGTGCTGGTCTTCCACCGCCGAGCCCCAGCGCACGAAGTGCATGCCTTCCTCCACCAGCCGCTCGAGCTTGCTGCGGTAGGCCAGGTAGTCGCCGTAGCCCAGCAGGATCACGCCGTCGGCGCGGTGGCTGTCCTGGTATTCGGCGTGCCAGTCGTCGGACATCTGCTGGAACGACACCAGCAGGTCGTGCCCCTGGCGGGCCGATGCCCGCGTGACGGACGACAGCATGGACAGGAAGAAGGGGTTGATCAGCGAATCGTCGCTGGTGGGGTCTTCGAACAGCAGCAGGGCCAGGGTGGACGCGCGCTGGCGGCGCAGGCTGGAGGCGTTCTTGTCGACCTTGTAGTTCAGTTCCTTGGCCATGGCCTGCACGCGCTGCCGGGTTTCGGCGCTGACCAGGGGGCTGCCGCGCAGCGCCCGCGACACCGTGGCCTGCGACACGCCCGCCCGGAACGCGATGTCGAACGAGGTGACCTTGGGCTTCATGCGGCGGCTCGAGTCATTGCTCTATTCTGCCGCCATTCGCCCCCGTGCGGATACCGCGCCGGCCGATTCAGCCCGGGAGCGGCCTGAGCGCCGCACAGGCCCGGGCCAGGGCGGCGATGCCCGCCCAGTCGCCCGCAGCCACGCGCGCGGCCGGGGCCATCCATGAGCCGCCCACGGTCATCACATTGCCCAGCGCCAGCCAGGCCGGAGCGCTGGCGGCGTCGATGCCGCCGGTGGGGCAGAAGCGCACGCCCGGGAACGGCCCGGCCCAGGCCTTCAGCAGCGCCGGCCCGCCCAGGCTCGAGGCCGGGAACAGCTTGAAGCGCGCGAGCCCGCGCTCGATGCCGGCCATCAGTTCGCTGGCCGTGGCCACGCCAGGCAGGAAGGGCAAGTCGCTGTCGGCGGCGGCGTCGTAAAGGGCGGGCGTGGCGCCGGGCGAGATGGCGAACTGCGCGCCCGCGGCACGCACGGCGTCCAGGTCGGCGCGCGTGAGTACGGTGCCGGCGCCGACGAGCGCGCCCTCCACTTCGCCGACGATGCGGCGGATGGCTTCGACGGCGATCGCGCTGCGCAGGGTCACTTCCAGCACGGGCAGTCCCGCGGCCACCAGCGCGCGCGCCAGCGGCACGGCGTGGTCCAGGCTGTCGAAGGCCAGCACCGGCAACACCGGAGCCTGGGCCAGCAGGGCGTCGATACGGGCGGTCTTCATGCGGGGACTCCGGCGCCTTGGCGCAGTGCGACCGCGGCGCCCAAGAGTCCGGGCGACGCGTGGGTAACCACGTGGATGGGCACCGATTCCAGGTGCGCGGCGAAACGGCCCTTGGCGAGGAAGCGTTCGCGGAACGCACTGCTGCGCAGGAACGGGATGAAGCGCGGCACGATGCCGCCGGCAATCACCACGCTGCGCGCGCCGTGGATCAGCGCGGTGTCGCCGGCCACGCTGCCCAGCATGGCGCAGAAGCGCGCCAGCGTGCGGCGCGCCACCAGGTCGTGGCCCGCCAGCGCGGCGTCGACGATGGCGGCCGGGTCGCGCAGCGGGGTGGGGTTGATGCCCGGCGGCACGCCCGACAGCGCGGCGTCGATGTACGACAGCCCCGTGCCCGACAGCAGGCGTTCGGTGGAACATCGGCCGTGGCGCGCGGTGACCCAGCGCGAAATCGCCAGCTCCTCGTCGCCCAGCGGGGCGTGGCTGACATGGCCGCCTTCGGTTTCCACCACGTGCCAGTTGCCCGGCTCGCCTACCAGCAGACCCACGCCCAGGCCGGTGCCCGGGCCCAGCACCGACACCGGGCCGCGCAGCGGGGCGTCGGCCGCGCCGTGCAGGGTGACGCGGTCGGCGGGGCGCAGGCTGGGCACCGCCCAGGCCACGGCGCCGAAGTCGTTGATGATGGCCAGGTGCGAAAGATTCAGCGTGGCCTGCAGTTCGGCGCGGCTGAACGACCACGCGCGATTGGTGAGGCGGATCTCGTCGCCGGCCACCGGTGATGCCACCGCAATGGCCGCGCGCCGTGGCGCTGCGCCCACCTGCGCCAGGTAGTGTTCGGCCGCGTGCTGCAGGCTGGCGAACCGGGCATTGGGCAGGCTGTGCACGTGCAGCAGCTCAGGCTCGGGAAGGCCGGGGTCGGTCAGCGCGAAGCGGGCGTTGGTGCCGCCGATGTCGGCGATCAGGTCGCAGTGGCGGTGGTCGGCGCCGGTCATCTCAGCCTTCCACGAACAGCGCGCTGCCGCCTTCTTCGGCCGAGTTCGCATGCGCGCGCATCAGGCCGAAGAGCTCACGGCCTACGCCGTGGCGGTTGCCCGACAGGTCGGGCGTCCACGGCGTGCGCGCGTCCCACTCGGCGGCGTCCACCTGGGCCTGCAGCAGGCCGGCGTCGCTGTCGATCAGCACCACGTCGCCTTCGCGCAGCCGCGCGATGGCGCCGCCGCAGGCGGCCTCGGGCACCACGTGGATGGCGGCCAGCACCTTGCCCGATGCACCGGACATGCGGCCGTCGGTCAGCAGGGCCACGCGCTGGCCGCGGTCCTGCATCACCGCCAGCGCGGGCGTGAGCTTGTGCAGTTCGGGCATGCCGTTGGCGCGCGGGCCCTGGCCGC
>NZ_JAIBFH010000386.1 GCF_019459675.1 Arenimonas sp. | reverse complement strand
CGCGCCTCGCCGCTGCCCCGGCGGCCGCACCGCCGGTGCTGGGTCCGCGGGTGCGGGCACCGCCGGCCGCCGCGCAGCCGGCCGCTGCACCGCCGGCGCGGACCACCCTCGCCAGCGATCCGGGCGGGGCATCCGATCCGGGCCGGCTGGTCACGGCCGACGACTGGCTGTCGCTGGTTTCCAGCGCCGGCCTGAAGGGGCCGGTGCGCGAACTGGCCGCGCACAGCGCGTTCTGCGGCTACACCGACGGCGTGCTGCAGCTGTCGCTGCCCGACAGTTTCGACCACCTGCGCAGCGAGGGCCTGATCCGCCAATTGGCCCAGGCGCTGGGTGGGGCACTGGGCGGCACGCCGCACGTGCGCTTCGAGTCCGCGCGCGCCAACGCCGGCGAAACCCTGCATTCGCGCACCGAGCGCCAGCGCGACGAGCGCCAGTCCGGCGCCGAGTCCGATTTCCTGTCCGATCCCGTGGTGAGCCGCCTGGTGCAACAGGGCGCCACCGTGGTGCCGGACTCCATCCGTCCCTTCGACGACCACTGACCCAGAGGAACACGCCATGCGAGGCAACATCGCCCAACTCATGCAGCAAGCGCAGCGCATGCAGGACAACCTGAAAAAGGCGCAGGAAGAACTGGCCCAGGTCGAAGTGCAGGGCCAATCCGGCGGCGGCGTGGTCAAGGTGACGCTCAGCGGCAAGATGGAGTGCCGCAGCGTGCGCATCGACCCGTCGGTTTACGCCGACGCCGAGATGGCCGAAGACCTGATCGCGGCCGCCTTCAACGACGCGGTGAACAAAGCCAACGAAGAAAGCGCCAAGCGCATGTCGGCGGCCACGGCCGGCATGCCGATCCCGCCGGGCATGAAAATCCCGGGCATGTTCTGAAGCTTCCCCGATGAGCGCCGCGCCCCTGCTGGAACAGTTGATAGACGCGCTGCGCTGCCTGCCCGGCGTCGGCCAGAAGTCGGCGCAGCGCATGGCTTACCACCTGCTTGAGCGCGACCGCGAGGGTGGCCTGTGCCTTGCCGGCGCGCTGGCCGAAGCGGTGGAGCGTGTTGGCCACTGCGAATCGTGCCGCGACTTCAGCGAAACGCCGCTTTGCGCGATCTGCGCCAGCAGCTCGCGCGACCGCAGCCTGCTGTGCGCAATCGAATCGCCGGCCGACCGGCTGGTGATCGAACAGGCCACCGGCTTTCGCGGCCTTTATTTCGTACTGCAGGGGCGGCTGTCGCCGTTGGACGGCATCGGCCCGCGCGAGCTCGGCCTGGACAAGCTGGCCGACCGCCTGGCCACCGGCGAGGCGCGCGAACTGATCATCGCCACCAACCCCACCGTCGAAGGCGAGGCCACCGCGCACTACCTCGCGCAGCTGGCGCGCCAGGCCGGCGTGCGGCCCAGCCGATTGGCCCACGGCGTGCCGCTGGGTGGCGAACTGGAATACGTCGACCGCGGCACGCTGGCGCACGCCTTCGGTTCGCGCATTGAAATCACTTCCTGAGGAGCGCCCGATGGCCGGCACGCTGTTTGACAAGATCATCGCCCGCGAGATCCCCGCCGACATCGTCTTCGAGGACGAGCAGGTGCTGGCCTTCCGCGACATTCAGCCGCAGGCGCCGGTGCACGTGCTTTTCATCCCGAAGAAGCCGGTGGCCACGCTCAACGACCTGGCTGCCGGCGACGAAGCCGTGGTGGGCAGGCTGGTGCTGGCGGCGGCTGCGTACGCCAGGCGCGAAGGCTTTGCCGAAGACGGCTACCGCGTGGTGATGAACTGCAACCGCGACGGCGGCCAGTCGGTGTTCCACATCCACCTGCACCTGCTGGCCGGGCGCGCGATGCAGTGGCCGCCCGGCTGAGTCGCGCGGTTCACCAGTAGAAGGGCGAGCGCTCGACGATCACGTCCACGTCGCGGCGTTCGGGCCACAGGAACACCACGTCGGCGGCCAGGCGCGGGTAGCGGTAGTCGTAGTCACCGACCTTGCGATCTTCGTGGCCATCCACCTGGCCGGTGATGGTGATCTCGCGTCCGGGCAGGAACACTTCGGGGTCATAGAATCCGGCCCGGCAGGCCAGGAACCGGCCCGAGCTCTGGTCCCGTGCCAGCGGACGGCCGTTGCTGCCCAGCCGCACGCCAACGATCTCGAAGCAGGTGCGCGTGGCCTGCGGCGCCACCTCGACGATGCGGCCGCCCCAGCGCACGCGGTCGCCCAACCGGCCGTCGCGGGCCGACTGGCCCGGCTCGATGGCCGAGAACTCTCCCTGCAGCGCCTTGGGCGCCGTGACGCAGCCGGCCAACAAAACGCCGGCGCTGAGCGCAAGCAGAACCTTCATGGTCATTCTCCGGATCGGGCACGGGCGGCCGTGGGGCGGTAAGCGCGCAGCTCGGCGATCAGGCGGGCCTTGTCGTCGAGCGACATCTGTCCCGGAGCGTATCGCCAGCTGGCGTAACGCTGGCTGAGCGAACGCAGCGGGTCGGCCTGGTCGGGCAGCAGGGCCGACAGGCGCTCGCCGAAGCTCAGCGGGGGCTCTGCAGGCCGCTTGGCCAGGCCGGCCCGGCGCAGCCGCCGTGTGAAGGCCAGCCACGCCGCCTCAAGCGGGTCACGCGGTTTCGGCCGGCCGCGCATCAGCACCCAGAGCGTGAAGGCCAGCGCCAGCCCTGCGCCCACGGCAAAGGCGCTGCCGAGCTGGGTGCTGCTGGCCTGCTCGATGCCCAAGGGGCGCAGCAGGCTGGCCTGGCGCGCGGCGTTGAAGCCCAGCACCAGGTCGTTCCAGCCGCGTCGCGCCCAGTCGCCCAGCTCCATCACCGGGCCGAAGTTCGAAGGCAGGATGGATTCACGGCGCGCGAGGTCCTCGACCGTGTCGAGGATGCGCTCGGGGGCCACCGCCGCGGTCGGGTCCACGCGCACCCAGCCGCGCCCGGACAGCCAAACTTCGGTCCACGCATGCGCATCCATCTTGCGCACCACCCAGTATTCGCCGTAGCGGTTGCGAGCGCCGCCGGCATAGCCCAGCACCACGCGGCTGGGAATGCCCGCCGCGCGCATCAGGCTGGCGAAGGACGAGCTGAAGTGCTGGCAGAAACCGACCTGGGTGTCGAACAGGAATTCGTCCACCGCATTGCGGCCGCCGGGCAGCACGGCAAGGCTGTAGCTGAACTCCGCGCCGATCCAATCCAGCGCGCGCTGGACCACGGCGGCATCGTCGTCTCCGGCTTCGGCGCGCCAGGCCTCGCCCAAGGCACGCGTGCGCGGGTTGAGGCCGCCGGGCAGCGACAGCGCGACGCGCCACTCCTCGGGCGACAGCGCCGGGTTGGCCCGGGCCTCCGGCGAAGACACCCCGCTGTACTTGATCAGCTGGCTGACGGGAGCGTTCGCCTCGACGGTGTAATCGCGCTGCAGCTGGCCCGGTTCCGGCGACTGCGTCGGCGCGTCCAGCATCACCAGGTAGCGCCGGTCGGTCGGCTCCATGGTGATCTCGTAGCGCAGCGGGGCGGATGCGGGCTGCGGGGCCGATTCCGGCATCGGGTCGGCCGCCAGGCCACCGCTCCAGCGCCGGCCATCGAACAGCCACAGCACGCGGCCGCGCCAGTACATGTCCCGTATCTGGGGTTGCGCGCCCTCGAAGCGAACGCGCAGCGCCGGGCTGTCGTCGGAGAACAGGTCCACCCATTCATCGGGGGTCATCGAATCCCCGAGGCCGCTGCGGCCGACGGCGTTTTCCGGCAGGCCCCAGATCGGGCTGGAAAGGCGCGGGAACAGCCAGAAGCCAGCCAGCGCCAGCGGCAGGGCCATCGCCACCGCGATGCCGATGCTGGCCGCGCGGGGCCGATCCGGGCGCGCCCCCCGCGCGCCCGGGCGGGGGGGGGGCCCCCTCCCCCCCGTCTATC
>NZ_JAIBFH010000374.1 GCF_019459675.1 Arenimonas sp. | reverse complement strand
CCCCCCCGGCGGGGGGGGGGGCCCGGGCGCCGCGCGCCACGCGCCGCCCCCGGACTTGGGCGAAGAGCCATAGGGAAGCGGTTACTCGTAGCGCAGCGCTTCGATGGGATCCAGGCTGGCGGCCTTGGAGGCCGGCATGATGCCGAACACCACGCCCACCAGCGCCGAGAAACCGGCGGCCGCCACGATCACCCACATCGGCACCGACGCCGGCGGGAAGCCCGGGATCAGGCTGGCTACGCCAAGGCCGATGCCGATACCCAGCACGATGCCGATGATGCCGCCCAGCAGGGCCAACAGACCGGCCTCCAGCAGGAACTGCACCAGGATGTCGCGTCGGGTGGCGCCCAGCGCCTTGAGGATGCCGATCTCGCGCGTTCGCTCGGTCACCGACACCAGCATGATGTTCATGATGCCAATGCCGCCCACCAGCAGCGAGATGCTGACGATGCCCGCCAGCACCGCGGTGGCGGTGGCAGTGATGCTTTCGAACTGCTTGACGAACGAATCGGCGGCCTCCACCCGGAAGTCGTCCTCGTCGCCGGGCCGCAGCTTGTGCGACGCCCGGATGGCGCGCTTGACGCGCTCGCGCAGCGCCTCGACGTCTTCAAGCTTGAGCGCCGTGAACGACACCGACATGCGCGGCTTGACGTTGTTGCCCGTCATCGCCCGGCCCACGTCGAACGGGATCAGCACGATGCTGTCCTGGTTGAAGCCGAAGATTTCGCCCCGCTTCTCCATCACCCCGACGATCTTGAACCACTCGCTGCCGACGCGGATGAACTCGCCGATCGGGTCGTCGGGCAGCTCCAGGTCCTCGATCAGCTTGACGCCGACCACGGCCACGCGCCGACGCCCGACGTCGTCGCTGGCGACGATGAAACGGCCCTTCTCCGGGTAATTGCCGCGCACGGCCGGGTATTCGGCGGTGGTGGCCAGCACCTGCGGGTTGGCCGTACGGCCGCGGTAGCCGGCGGCGGCCATCGGCACGCCCATGGTGGGCACCACCCGGTCCACGCCCGCCACCCGGTAGCGCAGCGTGTCGACGTCGCTGAAGCTCAACCGGTTTTCCTTGCCTACGCTGGCTTCCGAGAACGGCGTGTAGGCCTGCAGGGTGAGCGTGCTGCCGCCGAGGTCGGCGAATTGGTCGGAGATGGACTTGGAGAAACCCTGCACCAGCGACACCACCGCGATCACCGACGCGGTGCCGATCAGGATGCCCAGCGTGGTGAGGAAGCTGCGCATGCGGTGGCCCATCAGGCTGGTCAGCGCGGCGCGGAAAGCTTCGATGAACGCGTACATCAGTGGCCTCCCGGCGCGCTGCCCGGAACCCGGGGCGGGTTGAGGGTGTCCTGGACGATCTTGCCGTCGGCCACGCGCAGGGTGCGGTGGCAGTAGGCGGCGATGTCGGGTTCGTGCGTCACCACCACCACGGTCTGGCCACTGCGATGCACTTCATCGAACAAGGCCATGATCTCGGCCGACGTGCGCGAGTCGAGGTTGCCCGTGGGTTCGTCGGCCAGCAGGATCGACGGCTTGCCCACCAGCGCCCGCGCCACCGCGACGCGCTGGCGCTGGCCACCCGACAGCTGGTTGGGCCGATGGCCCAGCCGGTTGCCCAGGCCCACCTGTTCCAGCGCCTTCGTGGCCAGCACCTTGCGCTCGGCCCGCGGCATGCCGCGGTACACCAGCGGCTGCATCACGTTCTCCAGCACCGTCAGGCGCGGCAGCAGGTGGAAACTCTGGAACACGAAGCCGATTTCCTGGTTGCGCACCTGGGCCAGCTCGTTGTCGTTCATCGTGGAAGTGTCGCGGCCGTTGAGCACATAGGTGCCCGCGGTTGGCGAGTCCAGGCAGCCGATCAGGTTCATCAGCGTCGACTTGCCCGAGCCCGAGGGCCCGATCAGCGCGACGTACTCGTTGCGCCCGATGTGCAGGTCCACGCCGGCCAGGGCCATCAGCTCTTCTTCGCCCATGATGTAGCGTTTGACGATGCCGGTGAGTCGGATCATTCGTCGGTGACCTCGACCTCGATGTCGCTGTCGTCGTCCTGCGCAGCGTCGCTGTCCTTCTTCTCTTCGAGCTCGCTGATGCGCTCGCCTTCCAGCAGGCTGCGCACGGTCTTGCCCGGTCCCGTGATCACGCGGTCGCCGGCCTTCAGGCCCGACGCGATGGCTTCCCACTTGTCGTCGGACAGCCCCACTTCCACTTCCACCTTGCGCGCCGATCCGTCGCGGTCCACCCAGACAAAGCGCGTGACCTTCTTGTCCTCGTCCACGTCGGTGCCCACGGCCTCCACCGGCACCGCCAGCGTGCGGCTGCCGTCGCCCAGGAAGATGTCGGCGCGCGCGCTCATGCCCGAACGCAGTGCGATGTCCTTGGGCGGCTCCAGCAGGGCCGTCACCTCATACGACCGGCCCTGGTTGACCAGGGTCGGCGCGAGCGCGATCTGGTGCACCTTGCCCACCAGTGCAAGATCGGGGAACGCAGCCGCGAAGACGTTCACGTCCTGACCCAGCGCGATCTTGGACACGTCGGCCTCGTCCACCATCAGCTCGACCTGGATGGCGGACGTGTCGGCGATCTTCATCAGCTGTGCGCCCGCGAAGGCATTGGTTGAGGCAATCGCGGTTTCGCCGACCTTGATCGGCAGCGCCACGATGGTGCCGCTGATGGGCGACCGGATGTCGGTCTTGCTGAACTGGTCGCGCGCCTCGCCCAGCACGGCGTCGGCACGGCGCAGGGCCTCCTCGCTGCTCTTGAGCTCCACCCGGTTGAGGTCGCGGGCGTTGCGCAGGTCGTCGTACTCGCTCTGCCCGATCATTTTCTGTTCGAACAGCTGCACGCCGCGGGCCAGCCGCTTCTCGGCCAGCGCCAGTGCAAGCCGCTGCCGCTCGATGCTGATCACGCCCTGGCGACGGCTGGCTTCCTCGCGCTCGATGGCGTTGCGGTAGGTTTCCGGGTCCAGCCGCAGCAGCAGCTGGTCCTGGACCACCTGGTCGCCCTCTTCGACCAGGATCTCGCGCACCTTGGCCACCACCTCGGAGGTCAGGTTGACCTCGGTGAGATAGGCCAGCACGCCCGAAGCCAGGATGGTTGGGCGAATGGCCTGCTCGGAGGCCACCGCGATGGTCACTTCCTTGCGTGAATCACCGCGCCCTGCCTTGATCAGCAGAGGGATGGCGATGACCGCGACAATGACCGCGGCGGCGACGACTTTCTTGTTGAGCTTCATGCGTGGGTCCGTAAATGAGTAGGGCTCAGATCAGCGCCATCAGCGCCATGACGCCGTAGATCAACAGCGACGGCAGCATCACCACGCCCAGGGCCTGGCCCCAGCCGGTGCGGAACCAGGTCTTCCAGCCCAGCGCGGACAGGAACCACACCCAGAAGTTGAGCAGGCTGAACGACTTGGCCAGGCGGCTCCAGTCGTGGTCCATCGGCAGCTGCACCAGCAGCGGGTCGATGTTGAGCAACTGCAGGGACTCAAGCGAGGTCTGCGCCGAGCTGGTGAACACCCCCACCACCAGCAGCACGCTGGCCAGGATCATCGGCAGGCTCGCCCAGGCGGTCAGGCTCAGGCCCTGCTTGAAGCTGATGACATTGCCGGTGATCTTGCCGGCCAGCAGGTAATACAGTGAAAAGATGCAGTAGATGATCGGGGTGACGATGGCGACGCTCACCGCCCCGATGTAGCCCGACGTGCGGGCCCCCGGCATCATCTTGGACACCTGTTCAAGCTCGGCCTTGCTCATCTCGCTGCCCAGCGCCTGCAGCTGGTGGCTGGCGAACCATTCCGGGTCCACGAACATGAAGTAGACGAAGATGGACGCGGCGGCCGCAACGATGGACAGCAGGGCCGGGAGCACGAAGGTCGGCTTTTCCTTGAGCTCGGCGAAGACTTTCCCGGGTTCCAGGAAGATGTTGATCAGGTGCGACATGTTTTTCCCCTAAATGACTGATGTTCAGCGGCTGATTCCCTCGATCAGCGCGCCAATGGTAGGTGAAGTCCGGCGACCGGGTATGGCCCAAGAGGCATGGGCTCCGAGGCACCCGACACAAGCATTGACGGACCAAGGGACAAAAACGTGACAAGGAATCTCCTTCACCCGGTCCTACGGCCCGGATGGAATCATGGCCCGAATACTCCGGAGAGGCCGCCATGACCGACACAGCCCGCAAGACCGCCAAGGATTTCGACCCCGCCGTGATGCAGCTGTTCGATCAATATGTGCATGGCCTGATCGACCGGAGAGGCTTCCTCAAGGGCACTTCGGCCCTGGCCATCAGCGCCGCCGCGGCCACCGGCATGCTGGCGGCGCTGACGCCCGACTTCGCGGCGGCCCAACAGGTGAAGCCCGACGACGCCCGCCTGAAGGCCGAATTCCTGGAGTTCGATTCGCCCGCCGGCTACGGCAAGGGCCGCGGCTATCTGGTCCGCCCCGCCGACGCCACCGCTCCGCTTCCTCTGGTCCTGGTGGTGCACGAGAACCGCGGCCTGAACCCGCACATCGAAGACATCACCCGTCGCCTCGCGCTGGCCGGCTACCTGGCCTTCGCGCCAGACGCGCTGTTCCCGCTCGGTGGATACCCGGGCGACGAGGATTCGGCGCGCACGCTGTTCCAGCAGCTCGACCAGGCCAGGACGCGCGAGGACATGGTGGCGGCAGCCGGATTCCTGGCCGGGCTTGAAGGCGGCAACGGCCGCATGGGCGCGATCGGGTTCTGCTACGGCGGCGCCATCGCCAATTTCCTCGCCACGCGGCTTCCGGAACTCAAGGCGTCCGTTCCCTTCTACGGCAGCGGCGCGCCGCTGGCCGACGTCGGCAAGATCAAGGCTGAGCTGCTGGTGGTGCTGGCGGCGGACGACGAGCGCGTCAACGCCGGCTGGCCCGCCTACGAAGAAGCGCTGAAGGCGGCGGGCGTGACCTACCGCATGATCCAGCCGCCCGACACCCTGCATGGCTTCAACAACGACACCACTCCGCGCTACAACGAGGGCGCCGCGGCGGTGGCCTGGAGCGAGGCCCTGGCGCTGTTCGAACGCACGCTGCGCGGCTGAGCCGGCGCGTCACGGTGCGTGCATCCCCGCGGGGATGCAGCCGGGCT